>NZ_VRVA01000043.1:0-41058 GCF_008039945.1 Methylobacterium sp. WL64 | reverse complement strand
GGCGGTCCTTGCGGAAGGCGCTCTTGCGGGCGATCAGCCTTCCCTCGAACACGAACAGGTCGACCCCCTCCACGGCGACCCGGCCGCCATCGGCCCGGGTGCCGGTGAACAGCCATTCCGACGTGGCGCGCTCCCCCGCCAGGGTGTGGCGGGTGACCGTCCAGGCCACGTCCGGCATGTCGGTCCAGACGGCCACGAAGGCCGCCCGCACCGCGTCCTGGCTGGTCAGCCGGCGCCCGTGCGCCTCCGGGCCGGCGGCGGTGTCGAACACCACGTCCGGCGTGAAGCAGGCCATCACCCCGTCCGCATCGTGGCGGTTGAAGGCTTCGAACAGGCTGTCGAGCACCGCGTGGCGCTCCGCTTCGGTCGTCGTTTCATTCATGGAACCGCACTCCCCTGGCTCGCCCGCGGGCGGCTGTCGTCGCCACGACCTAGCGCCGGCGCCGTCAGCCTCGCGAGGTCCAGAGCGGTGTCAACGACGCATCCAGTTGGCCGGCCCTGGGGAGCGACTGGCGCGGGGGAGCCATGCGGGGGGAGATTTAGGCATCGTCTGGCCCCTTGTGCACGGAGCTTGCCTTGTCGGACCCTCCGGTCGGACCGCTCATCGGGAGCGGTTCGGGGTCCCGGAGGGGATGAATGCTCATGGACAGCGTACGATCGCGACCAAAAGCCCGCCCCGCCGCGCGAGCAATCTTAGCCGCTCTGGCGGCCCTGGCACCGCTGTTCCTCGGCATCCTCTCGCCTGACCCCGCCCTGGCCGCCGAGAAATCGGTCACCTTCGCGCACCAGGACATGGTGGTCCCGTTCCGGGCCCTGATGGCCTCGGGCGCCATCGAGAAGGTCACCGGCTACACCGTGACGTGGCGTAAGTTCGGCGGCGGCGGCGACGTGATTCGCGCCATGGCGTCGGGCAACGTCCAGATCGGAGAGGCGGGGTCGAGCCCGATCGCTGCGGCGGCCTCGCAGGGACTCGACATCCAGCTCTTCTGGATTCTCGACGAGATCGCCGACGCCGAGCAGCTTGTCGCGCGTAACGGCAGCAGCGTCAAAACCGTGGCCGACCTGCGTGGCAAGACCGTCGCGGTGCCGTTCGTCTCGACATCCCACTATCAGCTGATCGCCGCGCTGGCGGAGGCCGGGTTGAGCCAGAAGGACGTGACGATCCTCAACATGCGGCCGCCCGAGATCGCCGCCGCCTGGGAGCGCGGCGACATCGATGCGACCTTCATCTGGGACCCTGTGCTGGCCCGCGTGAAGAAGTCCGGCACGGTGCTGATTTCGGCGGGCGACATCGCCCGCAAGGGCAAGGCGACCTTCGACGGCCTCGTGGTCGACCGGGCCTGGGCGGCACAGAACCGGGACTTCCTCGTCACGCTGGTGAAGCTGATCGCGGCCGAGGACGCGGCCTACAGGGCTCGGCCGTGGGCTGCCGATTCAAGCGAGGTGAAGGCGGTGGCCAAGATCACCGGTGCGACCCCCGCAGAGGTGCCGGCGAGCCTCGCGAGCTACCGCTTCCCGGCCCTCGACGCGCAGGCCTCCCCGGCCTGGCTTGGCGGCGGGGCCGCCAGGGCCCTGACGGAGACCGCGGAGTTCCTGAAGGCGCAGGGGCGCGTGCAGGCGCTGGCACCCGATTACGGCCGGTTCGTCACCGGCGATTACGTGGCGGCGGCCGAACAATAGCCCGCGGCGAAGCCGGAGAGATCCATGATCGAGATCCGCAACCTCAGCGTCCATTACGGGGAGGGCGAGACCGGCATCGTCGCCCTCTCGCAGGTGAACCTCACGATCCGGCCGGGGGAATTCGTGGTGGCGCTCGGCGCCTCAGGCTGCGGCAAGACAACCCTGCTCTCGGCGATGGCCGGCTTCCTTGAACCGACCGAGGGTAGCATCCTGCTGGACGGGGTGCCGGTCCGGGGCCCGGGGGCCGACCGGGGGGTGGTGTTCCAGCGCCACGCGCTGATGCCCTGGCTGAGCGTGGCCGAGAACGTGGCCTTCGGTCCCAAGATGCGCGGCGTTGCGCGCCCGGAGCGGCACCGGATCGCCCTCGCCATGCTTGAGCTGGTCGGTCTCGCCGAGTTCGCGGACCGGAAGACCTACGAGCTCTCCGGCGGCATGCAGCAGCGGGTCGGCATCGCCCGGGCGCTGGCCAGTGACCCGCGCGCCCTGCTGATGGACGAGCCGCTGGGCGCCCTGGATGCATTCACGCGCGAGCAGGTCCAGGAGCTGATCCTCCAAGTCTGGCACCGGACCGGCAAGATGGCCTTCTTCATCACGCACGACGTCGAGGAGGCGGTGTTCCTGGCTACCAAGCTCCTGATCATGAGCCCGCGGCCGGGCCGCATCGTCGAGACGATCGACCTGCCCTTTTCGCGCGCGGTCGTGGCCGGGCGGGCGGCGCGGGCGGTCAAGTCGGATCCCGACTTCATCGCCGTGCGCGAGCGCGTGCTCGGGCGCATCCATCACCGGATCGAACCGGCGTTCGGAGGCTCCCGATGAGCGGCCTTCCCCTCGACGCGGCGGTTCCCGAGGCGTCGCGCTCTCGCCCCGGGCGCCGTGGCCGCCGCGACGAGTCGCTGGTGCCGATCATCAGTCTGGCCACCGTGCTGGCCTGCCTCGGTCTCTGGGCGGTCGCGACCCATGTCGGCTGGATCAAACCGCTGTTCCTGCCGCCGCCGGAGGCGGTCCTGACGGCCCTCGGGCAGGCCTGGAACGGCGAACTCGACGGCGCCCCCCTCGGCCTTCACGTGCGCGACAGCCTCTTGCGCGTCCTCGGCGCCTTCGGGCTCGCAACGCTGCTGGGTGTCCCGGCCGGTTTGGCCATGGGCATGAGCCGGATCGCCCGCGGCATCCTCGACCCGCTGATCGAGTTCTACCGGCCGCTGCCGCCATTGGCCTACCTGCCGCTGATGATCATCTGGTTGGGGATCGGCGAGTTGTCGAAGGTGCTGCTGATCGTCCTGGCCTGCTTCGCCCCGGTGGCCCTGGCGACCCGATCGGGCGTGCTCTCGGCCTCTGTCGACCAGATCAACGCGGCGCGCGCACTCGGCGCGAGCCGCTGGCAAGTGCTCTGCTACGTGGTGTTCCCGGCCGCGATGCCGGAGATCCTGATCGGCCTGCGGATCGGCATGGGCGTCGGCTGGACCACCCTGGTCGCCGCCGAGATGGTGGCGGCCCAGGCCGGGCTCGGCCAGCTCGTCCTCAACGCCTCGAACTTCCTGCGCACCGACGTGGTGGTGATGGGGATCCTGCTGATCGGCCTGTTCGCAGCCCTTTTCGAATTCGGCCTGCGGCGGCTCGAACGCGCGCTGGTGCCCTGGAAGGGCAAGGCCTGACGGCGCCCGGACGGCGCCCTGGTCCGCTCACTCGCCGCCGCCTGGACCTGTCGCGGCGCCCGCACCAGTTTTATCGACGGCGGGACGCCCGAGTCCGATCGCGAGTGACCCGCCCATGTCGAACGAACCCGAGAGCCTGACGCGCGGCCCGGCGCGCCTTCCTGGGAACGCGCGCGACCTCCTGGCCTCGCTTGCGGGACGCCACCTGATCGGGAACGCGCTGGTGGGCCCGGTGGACGGCACATGCCTGACTGTTCTCGATCCGGCGACCGGCGACGCACTGGGGCAGGCGCCGGCGGCCGGCCCGGCGGATGTCCAGGCGGCGGTCGCGGCCGCCCGCGCCGCCGGAAAGGCCTGGGCGCGGGTGCCGGCGCGCGAGCGCGGTCGGCTGGTCGCCGAGGGCGGGCGCCGGATCGCGGCGGCGTCCCCGGACCTCGCCCCGCTCCTCGCCGCCGAGACCGGCAAGGCGATCCGCACCGAATGCCGACCCGAGATCGCCACCGCCGCCGACATCCTCGCGATGTTCGGCGGCCTCGCCACGGAACTCAAAGGCGAGACGCTGCCGTTCAGCCCGGACATGCTGGCGCTGACCACCCGGGAGCCCCTGGGCGTGGTGGCGGCGATCCTGCCCTGGAATGTGCCTCTCGTGCTGATGGCGCTCAAGATCGGCCCGGCCCTGGTGGCGGGCAACACCGTGGTGGTGAAGGCCTCCGAGGAGGCCCCCTTCGCGACGATCGAGGCCGCGCGCCTGCTGGCGGAGCTCCTGCCGCCCGGCGTCCTCAACGTGATCTGTGGCACCGGAGCCGGATGCGGGGCGCCGCTGGTCCGCCACCCCGACGTCGCCAAGGTCACCTTTACGGGCTCGCAGGCGGTGGGTGAGGCGATCTACCGGGAGGCCGCCGACAAGCTGATCCCGGTGAGCTTGGAGCTCGGCGGCAAGAGCCCGATGCTGGTCTTCGCCGACGCCGATCTCGACCGGGCCGTCGCGGGCGCAGTGGCCGGCATGCGCTTTACCCGCCAGGGTCAGAGCTGCACCGCGTCGAGCCGGATCTACGTCGATGCGGACCTGCACGACCCGTTCGTGGAGCGGCTGGCCGCTGCCGTCTCGAACCTCCGGATGGGCGACCCGCTCGACGAGGCGACCGATATCGGCACCGTCATCAACGCCCGGCAGCGTGCCAAGATCATGGACTACATCGCGCAGGGCGAGGCGACCCCGGGCGCGCAGGCCGTGCGTTGCGGAACCCTCCCCGAAGCGGCGGAGCTCGCCGGAGGCCTCTTCGTCGAGCCGGTCCTGTTCACCGGTCTTACCGAGGACAGCCCGCTCATGCGCGACGAGATCTTCGGGCCGGTCGCCTGCATCGTGCCGTTCTCCGACGAGGAGGCCGTTCTGGAGGCGGCGAATGCCGGGGATTTCGGCCTCGCCGCGACAGTGTGGACCACCGAACTGCGTCGTGCGCTGCGGGTGTCGCACGCGCTCGATGCCGGCTATGTCCAGGTCAATCAGAACCTGACGATCCAGCCGAACCTGAGTTACGGCGGGTTCAAGAAGTCCGGCCTCGGCAAGGAAGCCTCCCTCGAGTCGATGCTGGAGCATTTCACCCGCAAGAAGACAATCGTGGTCGACATGCGCTGAGGCGATGGAAGCCGTTCCCGCCCTGCTGGCGGCCGCGCCCCAGCCGGGGACCCTGGTCGCCATCGCGGCGGCGGTCTTCGCGGCGGCGTTGATCCGCGGCTTCACGGGCTTCGGATTCGCCCTGGCGGCCGTGCCGCTGCTGGGCTTCTCGCTGCCGCCGAGCCAATGCGTCCCGCTCGCCGTCGCCCTTCAGTTCTGCGCAAGCCTGTCCGACCTGCCGCGGGCGCGCCGGACCTGCCACTGGCCCTCGCTCGGCTGGCTCGTCGCCGGTGCGGTGGTCGGATCGCCGCTGGGCGTGGCCGCGCTCGCAGCGGCGAGCCCCGACGTCGCGCGGCTCGGCATCGCGCTGATCTGCGGTGGGGGAACCATCGCGCTGGTGCGGGGCTTCCGTTTCGTGGTGCTGCCCCGCGGCGGCGCGACGCTGGTGGTCGGGCTGGCGGCCGGCCTGTGCAACGGGCTCGCGGCGATGCCCGGCCCGCCCGTGGTCGCCTATTATCTCGCGACGCCGCTCTCGCCTCAGCAGGGGCGCGCCTCGTTGCTGGTGTTCTTCCTCGCCACGTCGATCGCCAGCGCCGTCAGCCTCGCGACCGCGGGCCTCCTCGGGGTATCCCTGGCAATCCCGGTGGCGATCGGCATCCCGCTCATCGTCGCCGGAAGCCGCGTCGGCGAGGCGCTCCTCCAGCGCGGCGCCGGCCGCGGCCATCGGGCGTTGTCGATCCTGCTCCTCTGTACCGTGGCGATCACGAGCGTGGTGCAGGCGGTCTCAGACCTGCTCGGCCATCCTCTGTGACAGCGGAGCGCCCGCCGGGCCGATCAGCTCCGACAGGTGGGTGAGCCCCGCCTCGATCCGATCGGTGCGGATCGAGGCGAAACCCAGCCGGAAACAAGCCCGGCCGGCATCCGGATCGGCGAAGAAGATGTCGCCCGGCTCGATCAGGACGCCGCGGGCGCGGGCGCGCAGACTGAGATCCCGGGCATCGAGGCCTGCCGGTCCCTTCATCCAGAAGCTTGTGGCTCCCGGATCGCGCCGCCAGCTGAACCGGGGCATGAGGCGGGGCAGCAAACCGGCAATGCGCGACGCGCGCTCCTCCAGCACGCTGGCTGTCCGGCGGAGGTGCGTGCGGTAATGCCCGAGCGCCACGAACATCGCGGTGGCGCGCTGATTGTTCGACGGCGGGTGGCGCAGCATCAGCCGCCGCAGCACGCGCAACTCGGCGATCACGGCCCGGGGTGCCACCACGTAGCCAACGCGCAGGCCCGGGGCCAACACCTTCGAGAAGCTGCCGACATAGACAACGCGCCCGTCTGCATCGAGGCTCTTGAGCGCGGGGATCTCGTCCGACAGCGCGAGGTCGGCCTCGTAATCGTCCTCCACCAGGACGACGTCGTGGCGCCGCGCGGCCTCCAGGAGGGCGCGGCGTCGCTCCAGCGGCATGACCGCCGTCGTCGGGCACTGATGGCCCACGGTGACGAAGGCGACGCGCCGGCTGGCGAAGGTCGCATCCGGCATGACCCCCTGCCGGTCGATGGCGAGTGTCGCCAGGTCGTCGGTGGCCAGCGTCAGCATGTTGCGGGTATCGGGATAACAGGGGTCCTCGACGCCCGCCGGGGTGTTGCGGCCGACCAGCAGCTGGATCAGCAGCGAAAGCGCCTGTTGCGAGCCGATCGTGACCATCACCTCGTCCGCGCTCGCGAAGATGCCCCGCCGGGGCAGTACCTGCAGGCGCAGCTGATCGACCAGGTCGGGGTCGTCCTCGTCGATCAAGTCGCCCGCCCAGGCGTTGATCTCGGACACGCCGGAGGCGGCCCGCACGCTCTCGCGCCAATCATTGGCCGGGAACAGGGACGGATCGAACTGGCCGAACAGGAAGGGATAGGGGTAGTCGAGCCAGTCCCGGGGCTTGGTGATCTGTCGTAGCCGCGCAGGCCGAAGCGCGAGGCGCTCCGACCAATCGATGGTCCGGCCGCCGGGGGCCGTGGGCGCCTGGGAGACGGCCAGGTCCGGTGCCAGGAAGATGCCGCTGCGTTCGTGGGCGACCAGAAATCCCTCGTCGATCAATTGCTGGTAGGCGTTCACCACCGTGTTCCGGGCAACCCCGAGCAGCGTCGCCAACTGGCGTGTCGACGGTAGTCGGGCCTGCGCGGTGAACAGGCCCCGTTCGATGGCGGTGACGATTGCCCGGCGGATCTGAAAGTGCAGCGCCAAGCCGCTGCGGTCGAGGTCTCCGAACAGCTGCGTCCAGGCGAGCGCTTGGTCTGTGACAGCCATGATTGGTCAGCTCTCGCGTCTGGGGGCAAGCTGGCCCGACGCAAGGATAGCGCCAGCGTGCTGAGACTGACCATCCTGCCCGCGAGCGTCTGCTTCCAACCGAGCGCTCTGGCTCGTTCGGCGTCCGACAAGGGCGCAAAGCCGAATGACCGGCGACGATAACAGCCTTGATCGCGTGCGCCGTGTCCTCGGCGAGCGTGTCCTCGGCGCGCGTGGCCTCGACGTTGGCCGGGTCCGCACCGTGGCGCCAGTCGCCCGGTACCAACTCAACTGCGATCCCTCATTGGGCGGCCATTTTGCTCCACAGCGTGGCGAGATGCCCGATCTCGGACATCAACACTCGGGCGCCCGGCGAGAGCGTGTTGACGATCGTCGCGTCCCACGCCCCCGTGTCGGAGCCAAAAACGGAACGACCGGTCCATCGGTCCGGAAGACCGCCCTGCAACCTTCGCGCATCTCCCGATCCAGCCGGCCGAATTCCGGCCCCGGTGATCGATCGCCTGTCGGTCCATCGCCTGGAGAACACGCTCGGGCACCGGTTTGGGCCGGGGATGTTGAGAAAATGCCGTCCCTGCCGAAGGGGCATGTCGTGTCCTCTTCCAGTGCCGTCGCGGACGAGCCGTGCTGACTGTTGGATGAGAGACCCGACGTCAGGCGTCCGACCAAACCGCTGGCTTCTTGTCGAGGAAGGCTCGAACGCCCTCGGCGAAATCCCGGCTGCCGTAGCAGGTTCGGATACCGGCGCTGCCGTCGGCATCGGGATCGAGGGCGAGCGCAGTCAGCATCTCCCGGGTGACGCGCATGGTCACCGGGGCATGACCGAGCAGGCGCTGGCAGAGCTCCACCACACGAGCGTCGAGGGTCTCGGGACTCTCGATCGCGGCGAGGTAGCCGAGCGGCTCCAGGCTCTCGGCCGTCGGCATGTCGGCGAGCAGAAGCATGCGCTTGACGGTGCTCAGACCCAGCGTCGCCGTCAGGCGACGCAAGTTCGCGGGCGACAGACAATTGCCGAGGGTGCGGGCGATCGGAACGCCGAACCGCGCACCCGGTGTGGCCACGCGCAGGTCGCACGCATTGGCGATCGCGAGGCCACCGCCGACTGCCAGACCCTCAATGACGGCGATTGTCGGGACGCGCACGCGTTCCAGTCCAGTGACATACGCGTCGATCCGCGCCTCGTAGGCCACCCCGTCCTCCCCGGTGAACCCCACGAACTGTTCGATGTCCGTGCCGGCAACAAAAGCTTTGCCGCCAGTCCCGCGCAGGACCGCAATGCGGATCGCCGGGTCAGCCTCGATCCGGGCGAGGCCGTCGGCCAGGTCTTCGTACATCCGCCACGTCATCGCGTTGCGCGCGGCGGGCCGGTCGAAGGTCAGGTGGGCGATGCCGTCCTCGGCGCGATAGCGGACTGCGCCCTCCCGCTCGCACGCGCTCACGGTGCGAACGCGCCTCCCGCGCGCAGCGCCTCGGTTTCGTCTTCGCCGAGACCGAGTTCCCGGAGCAGGCTCTCCGTATGCTCGCCCAGAAGCGGTGCATGCATCCGGGTGCGCGGCGGTGTGCCCGAGAACTTCACAGGGAAACCGATGTTGGGGACGCTACCCTCATTGGGATGCGGGACCTCGATCCGCATCTCACGATGGCGGCCGTGCTCGCTTTCGAACGCTTCCGGATAGGTGTTCATCCGGCCGGCCGGAATGCCGACCGCGAGCAGGTGGGTCACCCATTCCTCGGCGGTCCGTTCGGCAAAGCTCTTCTCCAACTCGCCAATCAGCACGTCGCGGTTGGCGAGTCGGGCCGGGATGTCGACGAAGCGCGGGTCATCGACGAGGTCGGCCCGCGCAAGCACCTCGCATAGCAGCCGCCAGAGCTTCTGGTTGGTCGCGCCCATGACGAAGTAGCCGTCCGAAGCGCGCACGGCCTGATAGGGGGCGCTCATCAGGTTCGCGGTGCCGAGCGGCTTCGGGATGCGGCCGGTACCCCAGTATTCCGAGATGTCCCAGATCGAGAACGCCAGGGCGGAGTCGAACAGCGACGCGTCGATGTACTGGCCTTCGCCGCTCGTCTGCCGGCCGATATACGCGCTCAGGATCCCGTAGACGCAGAACAATGCGCAGCCGATATCGGCTACCGGCACGCCCGCCTTGACCGGCGGCCCGCCGGGATGGCCGGTCACGCTCATCACCCCGGACATCGCCTGAGCCATCAGATCGTAGCCCGGCCGCATCGCCCAGGGACCGGACTGACCGAAGCCCGAGATGCTGGCATAGATCAGACGCGGATTGTGCGCGCGCAGCACGTCGTAACCGAGCCCGAGCTTCTTCATCACGCCCGGACGGTAGTTCTCGACCAGAATATCGGCGGTGGCCACGAAAGTCATGAATAACGCGCGGCCGGCCTCGCTCTTCAGGTTGATCGCGATGCTGCGCTTGTTCCGGTTCATGTTGAGGAAGCCCATGCTGTCGGGCCCCTTCATCTTGAACCCCATCGCGCCGCGGGTCTGGTCGCCCGTGCCGGGTGGTTCGATCTTGATGACGTCGGCGCCGAGATCCGCCAGCAGCATGCTGCAGAACGGACCCGCCATCACCTGCGTGACGTCGAGAACGCGCAGGCCTGCGAGCGGCAGCGGCCGGACGGGTGCGGTAGCAACCTCATCCTCCAGCGCCTGAGCCGAGCGATCGTCGGAACGGCCGATCTCATCCATTCAGGGCTCTCCTCCCGCGACGCATCCAAGGCGTCGCCTTTTGAATTCTGCATGCATAAGGCGATTTTCGGCGCGTGCAACGATATTCCGGGCGTCACGCATAAAATGCATTTTGCGTGCAGAATTCATCTTGCGGGGTTTGACGCCTGCGCGCAGTCTGAGCCGAGACAAGCAGCGACATGCGATGGGTGCGGAGCCAACCGCGCTCACGGGAGGAACAGCCGATGAGCCTAGGATCCGGCGGCGTCACGCACGCCTTGCGCCGCACGTTCACGACGACCCGGGGGCGCGTTTTCGCGCTGCTGTGCCTGGTCTACTTCATCACTTACGTCGATCGGGTGAACCTCTCGACGTTAGCGCCGCTGATGGCGGCCGACCTACACCTGAACAACGTGGAGCTGGGCTTTGCCCTCTCTTCGTTCGGCTACACCTACGCGCTGTTCCAGATCCTGGGCGGAATGACCGCCGACCGGCTCGGCGCGCGTCGGACCCTGGTCCTGTGCGGGATCGTGTGGACCGTCGGAACGCTGCTGACCGGGTTCGTCGGCGGCCTGCTCTCCCTCGTCCTCGCCCGCCTGCTTCTGGGCGTCGGTGAGGGCGCGACCTTCCCCGCCGCGACCACCGCGATGACACGCTGGGTTCCGACGGCTGAGCGCGGCTATGCGCAGGGTGTCGTCCATTCCTGCTCGCGGTTGGCCAACACCGTGACGCCGCCACTGGTCGTCCTCATGGCTGCCTATTTTGGCTGGCGGGGCACCTTCATCGCGCTCGCGGCGGTGAGCCTGTGCTGGATTGTCGTCTGGGCCCTGTACTTCCGAGATGAGCCGAGTGACCATCCGGGCTGCACGCTGGAGGAGCTGGCGGAGTTGCCGGCGGCGCGCAAGTCGGCCGGTGAATCGTCGGAACCCACCCCTTGGGCGGCCCTCCTGCGCCGCATGCTGCCGACGACGCTGGTGTACTTCTGCTATAATTGGACGCTGTGGCTCTACGTGACATGGCTGCCCAGCTACTTCGTCAAGGCGCAGGGCCTTAATATCAAGGAGTCTGCGTTCTTCGCCTTCGGTGTGTTCGGCGCCGGTGTCGTCGGCGACGCCACGGGCGGCATCTGGGCCGACCGCATCTATCGCCGTACCAACGACCTCGCGCGGGCGCGTCGCACGGTGATCGTCGTGAGTCTGCTCGGCTCGATGGTCTGCTTGCTTCCGGTGCTCTTCGTCCACGAACTCGCGGTCGTCGCACTCTGTCTGAGCGGCGCGTTCTTCTTCCTTGAATTGACGGTCGGCCCGATCTGGGCAATCCCGATGGACGTGGCGCCGAAGCATGCCGGCACCGCCAGCGGCATCATGAACACCGGGTCGGCAATCGCCGGCATCGTCTCGCCGCTGGCGTTCGGCGTGATCGCCCAGCTCTCGGGAAGCTATGCCCTGCCGTTCGTCGGCTCGATCGCCTTGCTGCTGGTCGGCGCGGTCCTGGCTTGGCGGGGCCTGCCGCGGGATGAGGTCACAGGGAGCGAGGCGACGTCCAGTCTGTCGCCGACGGTGGCGCCCGGGAACGCAGTTTAGCTCGATGCGGCCACCGAAAAATGTTGCCGGGGGCGCAGGTCCGATATGAAACGGTAGGGCATAGAGACCATCTGACGATCGCGATGATGCAGCCGACGAACCTCATCCGGACCAACCTCCACGACATGCTCGTTGCCGGCATTCGCGAGATGGTGATCGCTGGCGTGCTGCGGCCCGGCGACAAGGTCCCGGAACAAGCGCTCTGCCAGCGGTTCGGGGTCTCGCGTACGCCGTTGCGAGAAGCGCTGAAGGTCCTGGCTTCGGAAGGCATGCTCCAGCTGCTGCCCCGGCGCGGCGCCATCGTGGCGAACGTCAGCCCGGAGGAGATCGACGAGCTGTTCCCCGTGATGGCGGCGCTTGAGGCGCTCGCGGGTGAATTGGTCTGCAAACATGCCAGCGATGAGGACCTGGCGCGCTTGGGCGCCATCCACGATCATATGATGCGCGCTCACGCCGCCGAGGACGAGCCGACATACCTGCAGGCGAACCGCAGCTTCCACGAGACCCTCGTGTCCGCGGCCGGAAACGCCACGCTGACAGCCAGCTACATGCAGATCCTGACGCGGACGCGGGCGTTCCGATTTGTGGCTCGCAAGAGCCCGGAGAACTGGCTCGCCGCGGTGAGCGATCACCACGCGATCATGGACGCTTTGAAGGTTCGCAAAGCCGCTCGCTTGTCCCGTCTTCTGCGACGGCACGTGATGGGTGTGACCGTAAAGATCGCCCGGGATGCCATTTCCGAAGCCGCTCACGAGAACGCCTCCATCGAAGTCGGCGAGCTGCCAAAATCCGCCTGACCGCAGACCGAACTTGGGCGAAAGTCGCTGGCCCGATCCGGCGATCGTCGACCAGACAAGCGGATGCCTCCTTCACCGATGCGTCGGGTCCGGTGCCGGCCTCCGACGGCGTCGCCGCGGTCACAACTTCGCTCGAACTATCCATGGCACGAATGGGAAGTTTGATTGATTTGTAGGCCCTCACATATTCGACATGAGTAAGAAGCTGCTTTTGACGACTCACACTATACGTCCGCGGATCGATAAAAAGCCGATGGGATCAGCGACCGTCACACGTTTAGGACAGGTCGCCTATTCCGGGGCGCGGTTACACATTGTCGCGGATTAACTTAGATCAGTAGCTGGTCTTGGACTCGATCTGGAATGCTTCGATATATTTCGAAGGGCATAAACCTCGAATTAAAGATTCACTGCTTATATCCGTCCTGATTTTAGACGACCTGTACTTTCAAGGCGTTTTTGACAGGGCCATTGCGTGATGAATGCTGACCTGCACCACCTCGGCGCAGTGCAACCCAAAATACCGGTGCCGGCGACGCGACCGGACTCAGGTGCGGCTTCCCGCATGACGCCCAACCACTACCTCGACGTCATTCGACACGGCCTGCTCATGATCGGCCGGTCCGGATATGTCATCGGCTTCAACGTCCCAGCCAAGCTTCTCCTGACAAGCCTGAGCGTCGAACTGACAATCGAGCTGTCTGCGATTTCGTTGTTCCGCGCTTTATCTCGCGGGACCGCGTTGACGCGCCGCGCAATATTTCAGTCGCTGCGGCATGCGCTGGATCTTCAGACGGCGGTGTCTTTCGAGGTGACGGGCCAGGATCGTACGCTTCAGATCGAACTCTGTCCTATCGCGGATGGAGGCTGGATCGCAACGCTGGAGGATGTCAGCGCACGCAAGGCGAGCGAGGCGCGAGCCGACGAGATGGCGCGCCTCGATCCCCTCACTGGCTTGCCGAACCGCCTCCTCTTGCGTGAACGTCTGGCCGAGGCTCTGGCGCGCTTGCAGCGCAGCGGCGAGGCGTGCGCACTGCTTCTCATCGACCTCGATCGGTTCAAGCCGGTCAACGACACGCTCGGCCACCCGGTCGGCGACGCACTGCTCGCGAAGGTTGCCGATCGCCTGCGCTCCACCGTCAGGCCCACAGACACCGTGGCCCGCATCGGGGGCGACGAGTTCGTCATCCTGCAAACCGACATCCGTGAGGCCGGGAATACACAAGCGCTGGCCCGGCGCATCGTCGATCTGATCGGCCGCACCTACATGGTCGATGGCCACCTCCTGACGATCGGGGCCAGTGTTGGCGTAGCCCTCGCGCCCGCAGACGGGGAAAGTGCCGACAAGCTTTTGAAGAACGCCGACCTCGCTTTGTACAGGGCCAAGCTTGACGGGCGCGGGACATACCGCTTCTTCGAACCTGAAATGGATGCGCGCATGCAAGCGCGCCGTCGGCTCGAACTCGACATGCGTCAGGCGCTGGCCCGTCGCGAGTTTCAGCTGCACTACCAACCACAGTTACAGCTGGACGATGACAGGCTGATCGGCTGCGAAGCTCTGATCCGCTGGAAGCATCCCGAGCGTGGCTCGGTGTCGCCGCTCGATTTCATTCCGCTCGCCGAAGAGATCGGCCTGATCGTACCGATCGGCGAGTGGGTCATTCGTCAGGCCTGCCGCGATGCGACGACTTGGCCCGCAGGGATGTCCGTCGCGGTGAACGTGTCGCCGGCTCAGTTCAAGAGTGACCGGTTGGTCGAGACGATCATCTCGGCCCTTGCCAGTTCAGGTTTGTCAGCGAAGCGGCTGGAGGTGGAGATCACCGAGGGGGTGCTTCTGCAGGAGAGCGAGAAGACCTTGCAAACGCTGCATCGTCTGCGCGAACTCGGGGTCCGTGTCTCCATGGACGATTTCGGCACCGGCTACTCGTCCCTGAGTTACCTGCGCAGTTTCCCGTTCGATAAGATCAAGATCGACAGGTCGTTCGTGAAAGATCTGTCGAGCAAGCCCGACGGTGACGCGATCATTCGCGCGATCGCCGGCCTCGGCAAGAGCCTGGGCATGACCACGGTCGCCGAAGGCGTCGAGACGCCGGAGCAGATGCAGCGCATCCGCGACGAAGGCTGCACCGACGTTCAAGGCTACCTCATCAGCAGGCCGATACCCGCTGACGATCTGCTGCAGTTCCTTGCGAACTACCGTCCACACCGTTGATCCACCCTATCCGTCGGACAATCCCATGAGCGAACTCTACCGCTTGGTCTATGCCAGCAAGAACCTGTTCCAAGGAACCGAGGCCGAGCTGACAGCCACCGTCAGTCAGATCCTGGCCGCGTCGCAGCGAAACAACGATCGATCCGAGGTGACCGGCGCGCTGATGTTCAACGCCGGCGCCTTCGCTCAAGTCCTCGAAGGCCCGCGCCGGGGGGTCGAAGAGACCTTCGAGCGGATCCAGTGCGATGATCGGCATGGGGACGTGACGGTTCTTCAGTGCGGCCCGACGGAGTCCCGCGGCTTTGCCAATTGGTCGATGGCCTTCGTCGGGCAGTCGGCCGGAGGGCAGGCGCAGTTCAACCAACTTGCGGCTGAGAGTGGTTTTGACCTGTCCAGGCTGGACGGCGATGCCGTGTTCGCCATGCTGCACGAGTTGGTCTTGGAGGAGGAGGGGCTGCCGACCTCCCTCGCCACCGCTCCTTTGGTCGGGCCGACCGATGCCGGCCCCCCGGCAGGACTCGATGTCGAGCAACTGAAAGCGGAAATCGCGCAGCTTCGGCCGGATGCCGCAGCGACTCGGATGTCGACGCCGGCGGACGAAAAGCAAAGCGGTGCCTTCACGAACGCGGGGCCGCAATCCCGTCCCGCTGGCGACGTGAGACGCTCGTCGAAGGGAGCAACCGCCGCGGCATTGAATATACTCAAGGCCGCTCTGGCCAGTGAGCGGCAGCGCACGAGCGATCTTCGGACTGAGATCGACGCGTTGCAAGTCGCGTTGGCATCGAGCGAGGATCAGTGCGATGCCCTGCGGATCGAACGGGATCGTTGGGCTGGGCGTGCGCAGCTCCTCGCCACGGCGATGGCCCGAGAAGCGAGCGACGTCCAGAACGTGGCCCCCGGTCTCGGATCGGTGTTAACGCATCCGACGGGACAGCCGAGTTCCGACGACGCGGCAGGTGTCCTTGCCGCTTGAAGACCGTGGCGACGGACGCAGCGGGCGCCGGGTGGGATCGCTACGGGCCACGGTCGAGATCGTGAGTTGGTCCCGCTTACACGCCCCGGGGGTGCTCCGCGGCGTGCACGAGTCGAACGACGCGGATGCCTCTGCCCTCGAGCGTCTCGACGATGTTCCCCGGATTGGCGGCGATTTCGGCATCGCGCACGGTAGCCGCGCGCGCCGTTCCTTGCGTGCCGCGCGCACCAGGCCCACTGGACGTCGGGCGTGCGTGTCGGTCACGCCGCTTTCCGCGCCTTCTCCGAAGCGGTCTTGGCCGGCGCGCGTTTCGGGGCTGAGTTCGAGCGCTCGGAACTCGATGTTTTCCGACGCGACGGTTTCGCCGGCTTGCCGCTCTTCTCGGCGTCGATGCTGCGCTTGAGGGCTTCCATCAGGTTCACGACGTTGCCGGAACTCGCGGCCCCGGCCTTTGCCCGCCCCCTGCCCTTCGGTGCCTTGGGCGCCTTGCCCTTGACCAATGCGATCAGCGCCTCCTCGTAGCGGTCCTCGAACTTCGACGGATCGAACGTCCGCGTCGCGCGCGTGATCAACTCCTCGGCGAGCGCTCGCATCTCGGCTGTTGGATCACCGTCGGGCATGTCCTCGAAGTAGGCCGTCGGCGATCGAACCTCGTCCTGATAGCGCAGCAGCGTGGCCAGCAGGCCCTTGCCGTACGGTTCGAGCAGGACGATCCGCTCGCGCTTGTAGATGACGATGCGGCCGAGCCCGGCCATGCCCTTCTTCTTCATCGCATCCCGGATCACGGCGAAAGCCTCCCGCGAGACCTTGTCCTCGGCCGCGAGGTAATACGGCTTGTCGAGGTAGCGCTCGTCGACCTCCGCGCGCCGGCAGAAGGTCTCGATGTTGATGGTGTGCGTGCTCTCCAGGGCGATCTCGCTGAGCTCGTCATCCTCGACGGGGACGAGTTCGTCCTTGGCGATCTCGCAGCCCTTCACCTGATCGTCGCGCTCGACGGTGTCGCCGGTCACGGAGTCGACCATGAGCTGCTTGAGGCGGTTTCCGGTCTCGCGGTTGATCGTATGGCACTTCAGCTCTCTCGAAGAGCTGACCGCCGGATACAGTCCGACCGCACAGGAGACGAGTGACAGTCGAAGATGACCTTTCCAGTTGGTGCGGGCTGCCACGTCGCTCTCCTGTGTCCGTCGAAGTATCTCCACCCGTCGATGCATCGGTAATGCGGCGATCGGGAGCTTGGCGGTTCAACGAGAGTCCAACTCGACTCGTTCCTCCACAGGCGCACCTGTGGATAACGGGCCCATTATTGTCGTTCGCTCCGCCGTCCCGGCCCCCCAGGAACCCGATCCGACTGGTCCCGTTTCCTGGAAGCGATGACCGAGCTCCTCAAACCGTATCGGGCCAAGCGGGACTTCGAGGCGTCGCCCGAGCCCCAGGGGAAGCGCGGCCGCAAGGCGGCGCGCGCGCGGTTCGTCGTCCAGAAGCACGACGCGCGGCGCCTGCACTACGACCTGCGTCTGGAGATGGACGGCGTGCTGAAGAGCTGGGCCGTGACGCGCGGACCGAGCCTGTCGCCCGCCGAGAAGCGGCTCGCCGTCATGACCGAGGATCACCCGGTCGATTACCTGGCCTGGGAAGGATCGATCCCGAAGGGCCAGTACGGCGGCGGGACCATGATCGTCTGGGACACCGGTTCCTGGGAGCCGGTCGGCGATCCGGCCGCCGGGCTGGCGAAGGGCCACCTCGAGTTCGCCCTGCACGGCGAGCGGCTCGCTGGCCGCTGGCACCTCGTGCGGATGAAGGGGCGTGGCGGCGAGAAGAAGCAGCCGTGGCTTCTCATGAAGGCCGACGACGAGCACGCCCGGCGTGAGGGCGACATCCTCGTCGCGCACGAAGCCTCCGTCCTGTCGGGGCGGACCAACCGGGATCTCGCCGAGGGCGGGGGCGTCAGGGCCGATCACGCCGCCCGCGCCGAGGTGGCTGCCGCGCGGAGGACGAAGCCGACCACGAGCCGGTCCAAGAGCGCCCGCAAGGCGATCCTGCCGCCCTTCGTCGAGCCCGCGCTCGCGGCCCTCGTCGACAACGTGCCCACCGGCGACGGGTGGCTGTACGAGATCAAGCACGACGGCTATCGCATGCAGGCCCGCATCGACGGGGGCTCGGTGAAGCTCTTGACGCGCTCGGGCCTCGACTGGACCGCGAAGTTCGAAGCGACGGCGCAGGCCCTGAAGGCCATGAAGCTGCCCTCCGCCCTGATCGACGCCGAGATCGTCGTCGAGACGGCGGGCGGCGTTTCGAGCTTCTCTGCGCTGCAGCGATCGCTCGCCGCGGGCGATGCCGCATCGGCGGTCTTTTACGCCTTCGACCTCCTGTACCTGGACGGCAGGGATATCCGGGACCTGCCCCTGACCGAACGCAAGGATCTGCTGCTGCAGAGTCTCGACGACGCCCAATCGGGCGGCCCAATCCGGTTCAGCGAGCACCTGGCCGCCGACGGCGCGGCCATGGCGCTCCACGCCTGCAGGCTCGGCCTGGAAGGTATCGTCGCCAAACGGGCGGACGCGCCCTACCGGTCGGGCCGGACCGATGCCTGGCGCAAGATCAAATGCACCCGGTCCGAGGAGTTCGTCGTCGCGGGCTACATGCCCTCGACCACGGCGGCGCGATCTGTGGGGTCGTTGATCCTCGGGACGCACGCGGACGGCACCCTCGTCCATGTCGGGCGGGTTGGTACCGGCTTCCGCGACGCGGTCGCGCGGGATCTCTGGACCGAACTGGAGCCGCTGCGCATCCCGGCGCCGCCCTTCGAAGCCGAGCTGCCGCCCCTTGCGCGCCGCAACGCCCGCTGGGTCGAACCCCGGCTCGTCTGCGAGGTGACGTTCCGCGGGTGGACGGGCGACGATCAGCTGCGGCATGCCTCCTTCAAGACCCTCCGGAGCGACGTGCGTCCGGACGAGGTCGTACGGGAGAAGACGCCTGCGGCCCCGAAGGCAAGCACGCGGAAGGCGCCAGGAGAGACCGTGACGCTGACGCATCCCGATCGCGTCCTCTGGTCCGACGTCGGCCTAACCAAGGAGGGTCTCGCCGCGTACTATGCGGAGATCGCCGACCGCATGCTGCCGCATGTGATCGACCGCCCGCTGTCGCTCCTCCGGTGCCCCGACGGCCTCGGGTCCTGCTTCTACCAGAAGCACGGCTGGGCCGGGCTCGACGAGCGGTACCTCCGGGTCGTGGGTGACGAGAAGGCCGTGGTGATCCGCGATCGCGACGGCCTGCGCACGCTGGTCCAGGGGAGCGTCCTTGAAATCCACCCCTGGGGTGCGCCGGCCTCGGACCCGGAACGGCCGGACCGCCTGATCTTCGACCTCGATCCGGGCGACGGCGTCGGGTGGGGCGATCTGGTCGCCGGCGCCCTGGAGGTGCGCGAACGGATGTCGGAGGCGGGTTTCGCCACGTTCGTGAAGACCACCGGCGGCAAGGGGCTGCACGTCGTCGTCCCGATCGAGCCGAAGGCCGGGTGGGCCGAGGCGAAAGCCTTCGCGCAGCGCATCGCATCCGAGATGGCGAAGGACGCACCCGACCTCTACGTCGCAACCGTGTCCAAGAAGGCCAGGGACGCCCGGATCTTCGTGGACTACCTGCGCAACCAAAGGGGCGCGACCGCCGTCTCGGCCTTCTCGACCCGTGCCCGCCCCGGCGCGCCGGTTTCCGTCCCCGTCGATTGGGACGAGCTTCCGTCGCTGGGGTCTGGCGCGCGCTTCGACGTCATGAACCTGCCAAGCCGCCTCGCCGCCTTTCAGCGCGATCCCTGGGCCGAGTTCGAACGCGCGGCGCGGCCGTTGGAAGCCGCCGGCCGTCAGCCCCGCCGGCGGACGTAGCCGGCCGGCACGGGCGATCTGCGGGCATGGGATTGCCTACGATGGTGACGGGACTGCGCGGCGGGCGTGGTCTGTTCCGCCCAGACCCCCACATCGCGGGAACCACCGCGGATGGGCGCAGGCCGACTGAATCCTCCACACCGGTCGGCGGGTCTTTCCAGCGGCGCGCGGTCGAAGCATCGGGATCGGGACGGATCGATCCCGCAGGGGACACGACCGTTCAGGCAAACAGCATGGCGGGTCGGTCATCGGCGTCGATTTCCGTCCCGCTTGGCGCCTGCAGGATCAGGACCCGATCACCCTCGCCGACCTCGTTCTCTTCGTGATCGACCGAGAAGAATTCCAGGCTCCCGTCGGCCTTGATGGCGAGCAGATGGATGCAGTCCGGTTGCTCGACGGCGTCCGGGCCGGCGACCAGGAACCGCCAGCCGGCCTCGTGCCGTCCGGCCAGCGCATCGAAGCTGGCGTCCGCATCCCCGAAGACCTTGCCGCGGGCATCCCGGCTGACACCGGTGTCGGCGTGCAGCAGGTGGTTTTCGGACGGAGCGACCTGATAGACGCGCTCGCGACCGATCTCCGGGGCCAGCCGCGTGCATACGAGGGCGTTGTAGAGCTCATCCCGGGTCGCAGCGAGCAGATGGTCCGGAGGATGGTCGGCCATCCCTTCCTCGGCGGATCGGGACAGGAGTTCCGCCTGCAGCGTCGGCACCCCCGCGTCTCGGGCGGCCAGCATGGCGCCGGGGTAGATGTCGATGATCACGACCGGTACGCCGGCACGATGCAGCGCGATCACCATGTCGCTCGCCCATGGGGATGCCCCGACCACGGCGAGCCGCTGCGTATCGGCGGCGGTCGACAGGCCGAACCTGCGGGCGAGTGGGCCCAGGGAGAAGCCGTGGGCGAGCACGGTCGCGACGATGACTGAGAACACGGTGGGTTGGATCAGGTCGCCTCCGGCGTACCCCGCCTCGCTGAGGCGGGGACCGGCCAGCCCGGCGACGGCGGCCGCGACGATGCCACGCGGCCCGATCCAGCCGACGAACAGGCGCTCGCGCCGGGACAGGTCGCTGCGCAGCGTGGCCAACCAGATCGCCGCCGGGCGAACCACGAACAGGATCGCGGCCGTTAACCCGAGGATGGGTGCCGACAGCTTTCCAAGGACCGCGAGGTCGAGGTCGGCGGTCAGCACCACGAACAGGCAAGACACCAGCAGGACGACGAGGCTTTCCTTGAATCGACGAAGTTCGGCCAGACCCGGCACGTGCCGGTTCGCAAGCGCGATGCCGAACACGGTCGCACCGATCAGCCCGGCCTCGTTCATGAGCAGGTTCGGCACGACGTAGGCGATGAGCGCGAGTGCCAGCAGCACGGGCGTCTTCAGCGTCTCGGGGATGAGGTCGCGCCGGAACGCCCAGGCGACAAGGAGTGCCGAACCCACGCCGAGCGCACCTGCCACCAGCACCCCCTCGGCGAGGTGAAGCATGAGCGCCGTTGCCGGATCCTCGCCGGCTGCGCGGGGCACGCCCACAAGCATCTCGATGACGACCGCGGTCAGGATGGCTCCGACCGGGTCGTTGACGATGGCCTCCCACTTCAGGAACGCGGCCGAGCGCCTCTCCAGTCGCGCGTGGCGCAGGAGCGGCAGGATCACGGTCGGCCCGGTGACGACGAGGATGGCGCCGAACACGGATGCCGGCCCCCACAACATCCCCCCGATCAGGTGGGCGGCGAGCGTGCCCAGGACGAAATTGATGGGCAAGGCGAAGGCGGTCAGCCGTAGCACCCCCTCGCCAGACGCCCGTAACTCGCGGAAATCGAGGGCGAGACCGCCTTCGAACACCACGATGGCAACCGCCAAGCCGATCAGGGGGCGCAGGTTCGGGCCGAAATCGTGCGTTGGATGAAGCAGCCCGAGCACCGGCCCGACGAGGAAGCCGAGCGCGAGCAGGATGACGATGGCAGGGATGCGCAGTCGGGCCGCGAGAACCTGAGCGGCCATGCCGCCACCGACGACGCAAAGGACCGCCGTCGCCAAACCGTGTTCCATGCACGACGCTCCGGACCGACGTTCCGACCCACCCCCTTTGGCAGCCGAACCGGGATCCTACGATGGGGTGGGGGCGGTCGCGTGGTTCCTCCCGGACAGGCGGAGGATGCAGCGTACGCGCACGGTCAATCGAGCGGTCCCGCTACGGTTCCCGTTCAAGCGGCGCAGCCGTGGACGCAGCCGCGGGGCTACTCGCTGACGCTGACTGCTTCGGCCACTCGGAGCGTTCGTTGATCGACGGCCGCGCGATCGACGGACCGTCCCGTTTCGTCTTCGGCGCGGCGGGCTGGGGGATCTGCCGCACGCCGGGTGCGATCGACCGCATTGGGACCGAGAGCTTCACCCACATGGACGGCGTCCCCTGGATCGAGGACGCCCGGCATTGGGTGTCGCGGGAGCAGCGAGCGCGTTTCGTCGCCATCCCGCTCCACGCTCTCCGACGCATCCGCACGCAGGGACGACACGCTTTCGCGTGGGCTGGTGATCCACCCAACGACGCAGGACGATCGCGCACCGCCGGCGCCCCGCGTGCTCGCGCGGCAAATCGACTATCGGCGCCGGCGTCGATAGTCGATTTGCTGCAGCACCTTGGCTCCGTCCAGGCAAGGTCTGCTTTCGGGTGTGACGTCCGGTGGCCGCCTCCAGGCTGGCCGTGTCGCCGATCTGAGGATCAGGTCCGCCCCCGACGTCCCCCGGTCGACGATCGCCGCATCCGAGCGCTGTACAGGCTTGGCCATACTCTCGACGTAATAGCCGCGCTTCCAGGCGGGACAGGTGTTGTCAAGCTCAGCTGAGCAGGACGCACGATTGGTATCGGCCGCGGGCGTGACCGTATCGGGCCGCGGCTCATGGGAAGTCCGGGATCATGATCATGGACGGTCGGGGCGCCGAGGGCGGCGACGGGGATGCGGTCGGCCTGCGCGGGCGTCAGACGGGAGTTCTCAGCCGCCGGTCGTTTCTGGCTGGCTCGGCCGTCGGCCTGGGTGCGCTCGGGCTCGGTGGCTGCGCGACATCCGATGGCCTGATCCTGGCCGAGGCGGCGAAGATCTACGGGCCGATGCCCGACGAGAAATTCCCGATCCCGGCCGCCGACGTCAGCAAGGTCAATCCGAAATACTTCCGCCAGACGGTCCGCTACGACACCAAGGAGGCGGCCGGCACGATCGTCGTCGATCCCCGCAACTTCTACGTCTACCGCGTCGAGGGTGACGGATCCGCCACCCGCTACGGGGCCAATGTCGGCCGCGATGGGTTCCTGTGGAGCGGCGACGCCTACGTCGGCCGTAAATCCGAATGGGCGACCTGGACGCCGCCCCGGGAGATGATCAAGCGCCAGCCCGAGGCCGCCAAGTATGCCCGCGGCATGCCGGGCGGCCTCGACAACCCGCTCGGCGCCCGCACGCTCCATCTCTACCAGAACGGCGCCTACACGCTCTACACGATCTACGCGAGCAGCGATCCCGAGACGATCGGCTCCGGCATCACGAGCGGCTGCGTCGGCCTGCTCAGCCAGGACATGATCCACCTCTACGCGCGCACGCCGGTCAAGACGAAGGTGGTGGTCCTGCCGGCCTAAGAGGCTTGTCGGCCCCCCGGGCCGATCCAGCCGGATTCCCCGGCCCTGCCGGCGGTGCTCCTCGCCGCGGCCGGTCGCCCCCGCGTGGCGGCCGTGAAGGGGCGCGAGCCCGTCAGGAGCAGGCCGCCCGGAGGGGCGGGGTCGCGGCGGATCCGTGCCGCGGCGCGGAGAGGCGGATCGGCAGGTCGGTGAGGCGCAGGGACCGGCGCAGGGCCCTGGACAGCGCATCCACCAGCATCGTCAGGACGGCGGTCGCCACGATCAGCAGCACGGCGACGTCGAGGCGCAGCTCCGAGATCGCGGCGTCGACGTAGAAGCCGAGCGTCGCCACGCCGAGGATGCCGAAGATCGCGCTCTCGCGCAGGATCAGCTCCCAGCGGTACAGCAGGTAGGCGAGGAACTGCCCGTAGAGCCGCGGCACCGTCTCGTAGCTGTAGAGGTTCAGGCCCGTCGGGGCGTCGGCACGGTAGGCGAGGTCGTCGGCGTGGCGCCCCATCAGGTAGCCGACGATGCCCGCGTTGTGGATCGTCAGCGCCAGGATCGCCGGCAGCATCGACGGCCCGAGCAGCTGCAGCAGCACGTAGGCCAGCATGTATTCCGGCGTCGAGCGCACGATCACGAGCAGGACGCGCCCGAAGGGCTGGCCTATCGGCCCCGCGAACCGGCGCGAGGCCAGGGGGAACAGCAGCAGCGCGCCGAGGGCGGTGGCCACCAGCGCGATCTGCGCGAGCACCAGGGTCTGGACGGCGCCCGGCAGGATCTGCTGGGTGAGGATCGGCTGGAACCAGAGCCCGAGCCGGCTCCAGGTCGCCGGGTCGAGGAGCGCGCCGGACCGGAGCGGGCTCGGGACGATGTCGTGCGTCACGAAGCGGTCCAGGCTTGAGAGCCAGTGCGTCGTCCCGACGGTGCGCGGAAGGGCGAGCACGCTGACGATGAGAAGGAGGGGCAGGGTCGAGAGCCGCATCCAGAGACGGCGCGAGCCGATCAGGGCGTAGAACACGAGGAGCAGGGCGCCGGCCTCGGCGTAGCGGCCCTGCCGGAAGGCGGATTCGAGGTAGAAGCCCATGGTCGGCAGGCCGATGAAGCCGAGCACCAGGGTCGAGCGCATGGCGCACTCGAACCGATAGAGCGTGTAGTGTCGGAAGGCCGCGGCGACATCCGGAAGACGGCCGTACGCGAAGGCCGAGAGGGCACCGGTCCCCTCGGGCAGCACCCGCAGGGCCGACAGGTCGGCCTCCTCCATGATCTCGGAATAGACCTTGGCGCAGATCCCGGCATAGGGCAGCGCGATGGCGAGGATGCCGGTGAGGGCCGACAAGCCGAACACCTGCATCAGGAGCAGCGCCCAGAACAGCTCGTGCACGGAGCGCAGGCCGGCGCAGACGAGGCGCACGCCCCGGATTCTGGCGAACGGAATGGCGAGGACGAAGCCGGCCCCGGCCCCCGCCGTCACCCCGAGGATCGCGAACGCGACGGTGTACACGACGCTCCAGATGTCCACCGCCAGCAAGTCCGGATGGATCAGGCCGCCGAGCAGGCGCTGGAGGTCGGCCCAGGGATGCAGGCTGCTGACTGCGAGGTCGGCTGCCAGGAGCGCGGCCAGCGCACCCGCTGCAAACCAGCGCGTCACCGCCGCGTAGCCCCAGCCGGGAATCCGGCGCAGGGCGCTCACGAGGCTTGACCGTAGAACGGGGCGAGGGCCGCCTCGTCGAGGTCGCGGGCGGGCGCGTCGAGCACGATGCGCCCGGCATCGAGGACCACGATCCGGTCCGTGTGCGCGAGGGCCAGGGCGATGTCGTGGAGCGCCAGCACCAGGGTCCGGTGGCGCCTGGCCAGCCGCTCCAGGACGAGGCCGCCCTGCGCGCGGTCCAGGGCCGAGACCGGCTCGTCCCCGATCAGGATCGGGCGCCCGTTGTAGAGCGCGCGCGCCACCGAGACGCGCTGCTGCTGCCCGCCCGACAGGGCGCCGGCCTTGGCGTGGAGTTCGCCGGCGAGCCCGATCTCCCCGAGGATGTCCCGGATCTCGTCCAGGTCGGCGCGGGCCGGAAACGCCAGCGTGCGCAGGTTGTGCAGGGTCGAGCGCCGGTCGAGCCGGCCCATGTAGACGTTGTGGAAGACCGACAGGGTCCGCACCAGGGCCGCCGCCTGCGGGATCAGCGCGGTGCGGGCGCGCGCTTGGGCGTGGATGAGCCCGAGCAGGGTGGACTTGCCCGCCCCCGAGCGGCCCATCAGGGCGACCCGCTCGCCGGCCCGGATGGTCAGGTCCACCCCGAACAGGACCGGCTTGCCGTCATAGGCCGCCTGGGCGCCCGACAGCACGATCTCCGGCTCGGGTCGGGATCCGGCGTTCACCGCGCTGCGCTCGTCTCAGTCCAGCAAGCCCGTGGATTTCGCCACGCGCTCGATCGGCTCATAGGCGGCATTGGTGACCGGGATGAACTTCGAGCGGGCGAAGGGCGCCAGGATCGCCGGATCGGTGATGCCGACGAGGGCCGCCTTCAGCGTCTCGGTGAAGCCGGCGCCGTAGATCGCGTCGACATCGCCCCGCACGGTCCACTGGTAGTCGGGAAACGGCGGGCTCTCCCAGATGATGCCGACGGTCGTGTGGTCGACCTTGCCGGCCTTGTCGTCCAAGTCCCACACCGAGTAGTCGACCGCCCCGACCTCGAAAGCTCCGGACTGGACGAGCTGGATCGTGCGGGTGTGGTCCCCGGAGAAGCCGACGCGGGAGAACACCTCCTCGGGCGTCTTGCCCGGGAACGCCGCGCGGATGAAATACTCCGGCATCAGGCGACCCGAGGTCGAGGCGCGCGAGCCGAACGTGAACGTCTTGCCCGCGACCGCCTTCGGGAAGTCGGCCGACTTCGCCAGGCCGGTCTTCGTGTTGGCGATGAGGTAGGTCTTGAACGCCGCGTCCTCGGCGCCTTGCGCGATCGCCTGCGCACCGGGCGAGGCCTTGCGCGCCTGCACCCCGGTGAAGCCTCCGAACCACGCGAGTTGCACCTGGCCGTTGGTGAAGGCCGTCACCGCCGCCGGGTAGTTCTTCACGGGGATGTACGTCACGGGGACGCCGAGCTTGCCCTCGAGATAGCGCGCGACCTTGCCGAAGCGCTCCACGAGACGACTCTCGTCCTGGTCGGGAATGCCGGTGAAGACGAAGGCCGGTTTCGCGCGCTCCTGCGCGCCCGCGGGGCCGGATGCGACGAGACATCCCAGTCCCGCCAGCAACGCCCCGTTCAACGTCCGTCTCAGCATCGCCGTCCCCACCCGTGTTCCGACACTCTACACCCTCAAGCGCACGCCGATGTCCAATCAATTGACGGCTCATGCGGGCGTTAAAGCGCGCGCCGCCGAAGTGGATACCGGTTCGGCGTCAGCGAGAGCCTTGAATCGAGGACTGGGAGCCGCTCCCGATCACCGGATCGGGGCCCCCTCTGTCGATGATGGATCCTGCGGGACGATGCCGTGCGCCTACGGGCCGCACGGAGGCGGTGGCCGCAATGCGGTCCTGCACCGCGCGCTTCGGCCCGGCCGCCGCCTGCGCTGCACCGATCCGGGCACGAGGCGGGCACGAGCCGCGTGGTGGTGCGACGCGCCCGCGCTGTGCCGGCCTGATGGCGGTCTGTACCGGATGCCCGCTTTTGTCTGGTAGGACCCGTTCCGAACCGTCAGTTGTCACAGCTCTCGATGCCACAGGATTCAGCCATGGATACGCCTCCGGTCCGCCTCACCAGCCTCGCCCATGGCGGAGGCTGCGGCTGCAAGCTCGATCCGGCGGTGCTGCGCACGCTCCTCGCCGACCAGCCGGTGGCCGGCCCATTCGAGCGCCTGCTCGTGGGCAACGAGACGGCCGACGACGCGGCGGTCTGGGCCCTGGATGACGGGACCTGCCTCATCGCCACGACGGACTTCTTCACGCCGATGGTGGACGATCCCCACGATTTCGGTCGGATCGCCGCCACCAACGCGATCTCCGACGTCTACGCCATGGGCGGCAAGCCGATCCTCGCGCTCGCCATCCTGGGCATGCCGGTGGGCAAGATCGCCCCCGAGATCGTCGCCCGGATCCTGAAGGGCGGGGCCGCCACCTGCGCCGAGGCGGGCATCCCGATCGCGGGCGGCCACTCGATCGATACCCCGGAGCCGATCTACGGCCTGGCGGTGATCGGATTGTGCGACCGTGCCCGCATCCGGCGCAACGCCGACGCGCGAGCTGGCGACGTGGCCATCCTGACCAAGCCGCTCGGCGTCGGCATCTACTCCGCCGCGATCAAGCGCGAGGCCCTCGACGCCGCGGGCTATGCCGACTTCGTCGCCACCACGACGCGTCTCAACAGGGTCGGGGCAGATCTGGCGGGCGATGCGGAGGTCCATGCCATCACCGACATCACCGGTTTCGGCCTCCTCGGGCATGGGCTCGAACTCGCCCGCGGCGCCGGCCTGACCTTCGTCGTCGCGGCCGGCGCGATCCCGCTCCTGCCCCGGGCCGAAGCGCTGGCGCGGGACGGCTTCGTCACCGGCGCCTCGCACCGCAACTGGGCGAGTTTCGGCGGCCAGGTCACCCTGCCCGAGGATCTGCCGGACTGGCGCCGCCACATCCTCACCGATCCCCAGACCTCGGGCGGCCTCCTCGTGACCTGTTCGCCCGGGCGTGCCGAGGCGATCCTGGCCCAGGTCCGCGCCGCGGGTTTCGCGCAGGCCGCCATCGTGGGGCGGTTCGAGGCCGGCGCCCCTGGGATCCGCGTCGAGGCCTAAGGGGGCACGGGGCGGCCTCGACCTCGTCTGGGCCGCTTGCACCGAACCGGTATCCAGTTCGGCGGCAAGCGCCCTAAAGCGCCACCGTGCGGAAGCCGGCGAACACGTCCCGGCGCTCCGGGCCGAAGAAGTTGCGATAGCCGGTGTCGACCATGCGCGAGCGGGTCGCCCAGGCGCCGCCGCGCAGGACCTTGCGCGTCCCGAAGGCCGGCTCCGAATACTCCTTGTAGGCGTCGGGCGCGAAGCCGGGAAAGGGCAGGAAGGGGCTCGCGGTCCATTCCCAGACGTTGCCGAGCATCTGCCGGCAGCCCCAGGCGCTGTCGCCCGCGGGGTAGGCGGCGACGTCGACGCAGCCGAGATGGCCGCCGTCGAGATTGGCGCGGTCGGCCGTGGGCGGGGCATCGCCCCAGGGATAGCCGCGCTTGGTGCCACCGAGCGTCCCATCGCGCGCCGGCGCTCCGGCGGCGGCGGCCTCCCATTCCGCCTCCGTGGGCAGGCGCCGGCCGGCCCAGCGGCAATAGGCGTTGGCCTCGTGCCAGTTGACGTGGACGACCGGCTCATCGGGCGCCAGCGGCGCGTCCCGGTCGAACCTGCGGACGGTCCAGTCCCGCGCGCCGTGAGGCGTCCAGTAGGCCGGGTGCGCGGCCCCGCAGCCGTCGCGCCAACCCGCCCCGTCCGCGTCCCAGTGGGCGTCCGCGCGGTAGCCGCCATCCGCGACGAAGGCCGCGAACTCTGCATTGGTCACCGGCGCGCGGGCGATGCGGAACGGCGCGACCGGCACCGGATGCGCCCATTTTTCATTGTCGAACACGAAGCCCCCGGGCTCGGATCCGAGCCGCCAGGTTCCGCCGCCCACGGTGGCGTCGCCCGGCCACGGGCCGGTTCCCGCGGACCGGGCGCTGGCCGATGCGGCGAAGGCCGGTGCGGGATAGCCCAGCGTCTGGCGCGTGTACGTGAAGGCCTCGTCGTGCATGTCCTCGTGGAAGGTGACGAGCTGGTAGAGGTCGGCCTCCTCGCCTGTCGGCTCGCGGTCGGCCAGACGCCGGATCAGGGCCTCGTGGACCCGCGCCATGTAGCCCAGGGTCTCCGGCAGCGCCGGCAGCGGGATCGACCAGCGCGTCGCGTGCGGCACCCGGGCGGAATCGTAGAGCGCGTCGGCCTCGGCCATCAGCGGCGGCTGCCCGTCGAGCGCTCTCAGGATGAAATGTTCGTGAAACCAGGCGAGATGCCCGATTTCCCACAGGAGCGGGTTCACGAGATCAGATTTCGGCCCCATGAGGCGGTCACGATCGAGGCCTGCCACCAGTTCGAGCGTTCGCGCCCGGGCATCCTGCAGCATGGCCACGAGGTCGGCAGCGGAAACCGGTGTGCGCATCAAACGTCCTGGAAGCCTGTCGAGACCATGAAGATCAGTCTCATCACGCCGGCTGCGCGAATGTCCCGCGCCGGAAATCGGACAACGGCGACCCGCTGGGCGCGCATCCTCGGCGATCTCGGACACCAAGTCGAGGTGACGACGGCCTACGGGGAGGATGCGGACGCCGATCTGATGCTCGCCCTGCACGCCTGGCGCAGCGCCGGGTCCATCGCGCGCTTCAAGGCCCGCCACCCCGACCGGCCGCTGGTGGTCGCCCTGACCGGCACGGACGTCTACCACTATCTCGCGGCGGACCCCGGGCCGACGCTGCACGCGTTGGATCTGGCCGACCGCCTAATCGGCCTCCACGACCTGATCCCCGCCGCGCTTCCGGAGCGCCACCGCGGCAAGCTCGACGTCGTGTTCCAGTCCGCCCTGCCGCGGCGACAGCGCTGGCCGGTATCGGCGGCGGCTTTCGAGGTCCTCGTCGTCGGGCACCTGCGCACCGAGAAGGACCCGTTTTGCGCCGCCCGCGCCGCCCGGCGGCTTCCGGCCCGGTCCCGCACGCGCATCGTCCATCTCGGCGGCGCCTCCTCGGAGGTCTGGGCGGACCGGGCGCGCGCCGAGATGGCCGACAATCCGCGCTACCTGTGGCTCGGTGACCGGCCGGGCTCCCTGGTTCGGCGGTGGCTGACCCGGGGGCGCGTCATGGTCCTCAGTTCTCAGCAGGAGGGCGGTGCCAACGTGGTGTCGGAAGCCCTCGTGTCCGGCCTGCCGGTGATCGCCTCCGACATCCCCGGCACGCGCGGCCTGCTGGGGCCGGCCTATCCCGGCTATTTCCCGGTCTTCGACGAGGCCGCCCTGGCCGCCCTGCTCCTGCGCGCCGAGGAAGAGCCCGGGTTCCTGGACACCCTGGCTGCGTGCGGCGCGGCCCGGGCAGACCTGTTCGCGCCGGCCCGGGAGCGCGAGTCCCTTCGGCGCGTCGTCGCGCGCTGCCGCCCGTAGCGCCCCGCTCCGGCGCCCCCGGCTTCCCCAACGCGGCGCAGAAGCCATCCCGGCCCGGTCAGTCCGCGGCGGCGTGGCGGCGCAGGTCCGCGATCGTCGCCCGGGCGGTGTCGAGGGCGATGGCGACGGCCGACATCGTGGCCGCGTCGGGGGCACGCTCGCGGGCGTAGCGGACGGCGTCGCCGGCCAGGCGGTCGACCTCGCGGGTCAGCCCGGCGGTCGCCGCCGGGTCCTGGGCCGCGCGGGCCTGTTCGGTGATCTCCAGGAGCCGCTCCACGATCTCGTCGATGTGCTCGCGGCGCAGGCCGGCCAGGCGCTGCCGGATCCAGGCCAGGACCGAGACCAGGCCGCCCGCGAGCGCGCCGAGCAGGTAGAGCGTGTCGCCGTAGCGCTCGACGAAGCCGTGCTGCTCGCGCTCGTAATAGTCGATCGCCCCCGGGTGGATCGGGATCCGGGCGCTCGTGGCCGCCACCGTGGTCTCGTAGGACGGGGCCTGGACGTAATCGGCCGCCTCCGTGGCGTTGGCTGCCTGCGTGCGCTTCTCGAACAGCTGCTGGGTCAGGTCGGCCGCCACGGCACGGCTGAGGGATGCGCGGGCCATCAGCCGGTAGGAGGCGCCCACCGTCTTCACGTCGTCGGCCGGAAGCTTGGGCCGGCCGCCGAACAGGCCGCCCGGGATGGCCACCGCCTGGAGCTTGGGGAAGCGCTCAATCACGGCGTCGTCGTCCGCCACGGCGACGAACGCGACCTTGCCGCCGCGCGCCACCGAGCGGACCGCCGCGACCAGATCGAGCGCCTTGGGCGCGGAGGGCGCGATGATGCTGATGAAGGCGTCGATCCGCTTCTCGCGCAGCGCGCCGGCCACGCCATCCTCGGCGACCGGCACGAGCACGACCGCGCGGTCGCCCGGTCCGGTGCCCGCCGCCGGCTCCAGCGTCAGGCCGTAATAGCCGAGGAGGCTCTTGAGCAGTCCGATATCGGCGTCCCGGTGCGTGCCGATGCCGATCCGCTTGCCGGCCAGGTGCGGGAAATCCGTGATGCCGGCCTGCTCGGGCGAGGCGATGATCATCGCCTGGTCGCGCAGGATCGCCAGGGTGAGCCCGTTGGTCGGCAGCAGCACGTCGGGCCGGACCACCGCCAGGTCGGCCCGACCGTCCTGCAGGGCGGCGGCGCTCTCGCGCACGTCCTCGAAAGCGAGGATCTTGAGGCGCAGGCCGGTGCGGCCCGATTCCAGCGCGTCCGCGTAGGCTTTGATCAGGGCGGGCTCGGTGCCGTCCCGGGGCGCCACCGCGACGGTGAGCACGGTCGCCTGCAGGAGATACCAGGCGGCCAGGGCCGCGACACCGAGGAGCAGGACGGCGCCGGCCAGCAGGGTCTCGCGGCGCAGCAGCCAGGACAGATCGCTCGGCATCGGCCTCTCGGTGGGTCGCGTCCGCGCCGCTTGCCGGCGCGGCTCGAAAGCGCGGCTACAGCGCCAGTTCCGGGAGCGGATCGACGTCGCGCAGGCGGGCCGGTGCGGGCTCGGCGTGGTCCGGGGGCTCGACGGAAAAATAGGCCATCGGCTCCCGGCGGCCGCGCAGGGGCTCGCGGCTGACCTCCCGCCAGACCGCGGTGGCCGGGCCTGCGGCCCGCCGGACCGCCTCCGAGGCCAGGATCGGCACGCCGTGGACCTTGGTCGCCTGCTCAAGGCGCGCGGCGACGTTCACGGTGTCGCCCAGCACGGTGAACTCGTAGCGGGCCTCCTCACCGATGATCCCGCTGAACACCTCGCCGCAATGGAGGCCGATCCCGATGCGCACCGTGGCGTCGTGCTCGCCTTTGCGGTTCCAGCGGGCGATGGCCTCGACCAGGTCCCCCGCGAAGGCCACTGCCCGGGCGGCGTCGTCGCCCTGCGCCTCGGGCAGGCCGAACACCACCAGGGCGCCGTCGCCCAGGAACTTGTCGACCACGCCGTTGTGCAGCTTGGCCGTCCACATCACCCGGCGCCGGAACGCGGACAGGAACGCGGAGAGCTGCTGCGGGTCGAGGCGCTCGGCCAGGGCGGTGGAGCCGCGCATGTCGACGAAGGCGATGACCGCCTGCTGTCGCCGGCCTGCCCGCAGGCTGCCGTCGTCGTCGGCCAGGCGCGAGACCAGCTCCTGCGGCAGGAAGCGCGACAGCCGGCGGCGGCGCCCCGCCTCGCGCATGGCCGACACGGCGAACAGGATCAGCACCAGGACGAGCGCGGCCAGGGCCGCCCAGATCAGCAGCGCGATCCGGGAGACCGCCGCCTGGCGCTGCTCCATCAGGGCCGTCTCCTGGGCCTCCATGCGGCGCACGACCGTGCGAATGTCGTCCATCAGGCGGCGCCCGCTCCCCTCCCGGACGAGGGTCCGGCTCGCCTCGGCGTCGCCGCCCCGGTACAGGTCGATGGTGGTGGCAAGTTCGCCGAGCTTCTCGCGGATCAGCAGGATCAGGCCGTCGAGTTCGGCGCGCTGGCCGTCGTCGTCCCGCAGCAGGTCGCCCAGGCGGGCGAGTTCGCCGTTGACCTTGGAGCGGCCGGCCCGGAACGGCGGCAGGAAATCCTCGTCCCCGGTGAGCAGGTAGCCGCGCTGCCCGGTCTCGGCGTCCTGCACCGCCGACAGCACCCGGCCGAGGCGCCCCTCCACCGCCAGGGCGTGGCGCACGGCCTCGCTGCCGCGCTGCTGGTAGACCGAGGCGCCCACGGCGATGCCCAGCATGGTCAGGATCACCGCGAGGCCCGCGATCATCCGGTCGACGGTCTTCGAGCGCCGGGGCAGCTGCCCGATCACGTCCAGGGCGGTCCGGGCGGTCATGCCGTGGTCGCGCGGGCGAGGAATACGCAGGATCTGGCCACGCAGGATCGGACCATGCAGGATCGGGTCGCGCGGAATCGGCCCAGGCAGGTGCGTGCCGCGCGTGCGTCGGCGATCCCGCCGGCCGGAGCGGCCGGCCGGATGGGCTCGCGCATGGTCGCGCTCCGCGCCGCGGGCACAGCGATCTCCTGTCTCGATGGGGTCGGCGGGCGATCCGGACCGGGCCGACGGGTGGGACCGCCAGCACAAAAGGCGGCCCCGGCGATTGTTCCCGCCGCATCGGGCAAACATAACGGACGACGGCGGTTTCCGGCCCCTGCTGCCGCAATCGTGATCCGATCCGGGTCGTCCCCCTCCCCCACCCCGGCCGCTACAGGCCGAACATGCTCTGGGTCGGGGCGTGGAGCGTGAAGGCGTGGCCCTCGTCGATCCAGCCGGTGCCGGCGTGGCCCTGCTCGATATAGGTGATCTCCGCGGCGCTCGACGCGTAGTAGTGGCGGCCGCTCTCGGTGTTGACGAACCGCTCGATGTTCATCGCGGCCGATCCGGGCGCGGACGGATCCGTGTAGGCCTCGAAGGCGACGCCGTCGTAGCGGTAGCCCGAGCCGGACCCGATCAGGCCGTCCCGCTCGGCGGCGCTGGCCGTGTAGAAATGGTCGCCGGTCGCCGCGTTGGTGAAGTGGAACACGTCCGCGGTGCCGGCCGTGTCGGTGGGCGCCGCCCAGCCGACCCCCTGATACGCGTAGGCCGTCTGGGAACCCGTCAGGGTGTCCCGTTCCGCCGTGCTGGCCGTGTAGAGGTGCTGTCCGGTGGACGCGTCGTAGAAGTGGAAGACCGGCTCCAGGCTCGCGCCCGCACTGCTCGGGTTGGCCTGGTAGGCGCGCAGGTAGTCGACGTTCATGTGGGCCGGGAACGGCGTCGTCGCGTCGGCATCGCCCGGCCACGTGCCGCCGACCGCCAGGTTGGCGATCATGTACATCGGCTTGTCCAGGCTGGCCGGCGTCGGCGTGCGGTAGACCTCCTGGCCGTCGAAGTAGAAGGCCAGGCTGTCGGGCCCCCAGTCGACCCCGTAGGTGTGGAAGCCCCCGCTCATGTCGGCGACGTGCGCGGTGCCCTGGCTCAGGGTGTGGTCGCCGGCGGTCTGGCCGGGCGCCAGGCTGTGGACGCTGGTGTAGAGCGTGTCGGGGTCGTGCCCGAGCATCTCCATTACGTCGATCTCGGGGGGCCAGGAGCCGTCCTTCGCCAGCAGCCAGAAGGCCGGCCACATCCCCTGCCCGGCCGGCAGCTCGGCCCGCATCTCGAAGTAGCCGTAGGTCTGGCTGAAGCTGTGGGACGTGTTGATCATCCCGGACGTGTAGGGCTGGCCGCCGAGGTCCGGGAGCAGCGCCGGGTCGGACGGCGCGGCCGTGATGGTCAGGATGCCGTCATGGACGCCGAACGGGTTCGGCAAAGCCGCGCCGCTCCCGCCGACGAGATGGTCGGCGCGGAGGTACCATTCCTGCTCCTGGTTGAACGGACGCGTCCCGGTCGCCGTGACGTAGCTGCCCCATTGCGGCCCGCCCGCCGTGTCGAGGCCCGAGGTCCCGTTCCAGAGCTGCAGCGTGTCGAACTCGGCGCTGTAGGTCAGGGTCGCGGTCTGCGCGAGGTTCTTTGGGTCGATCGGCATGGTGGCTGGCCTGTCGGTTATGCCGGATCCCGGCGGCCCGGTTCCATTATGCAATCAAGAGTTGCAATATCCTTGCCGGCCCGGCGAACAGGCGCCCGGCCCTACTTCTCGCGAAACGCCCGGCGCGCCTGATCGACCAGGGGCTTGGTCAGGTACGACAGCACCGTCCGGTCGGCGGTCCGGATGAAGGCCTCCACGGGCATGCCGGGCATCAGCTTGGCGCCATCGAGCCGGCCGAGCTCGTCCTTGGTCACGCCCAGGCGCACCAGGTAGTAGAAGCTGCCGGTCCGCTTGTCCTCGCTGACGTCGGCGGCGATCCGGATGACGCGGCCGTTGAGCTCCGGGGTCGTCCGCTGGTCGAAGCTCGGGAAGCGCAGGCCGGCGGCCTGCCCGGTCTGCAGCCGATCGATGTCCTGGGGCGCGACCCGGACCTCGGCCACCAGGGAATCGGCGTTCGGCACGATCAGCATGATCGGTTCGCCCGGGGAGATCACGCCCCCACGGGTATGGACCGCCAGCTCGTGGACGTAGCCGGTCTGCGGCGAGCGGATCTCGATGCGCTGGAGCTGGTCGAAGGCGGCGATCCGCTGCTCGGTCAGGGTCGCGGCCTTGGCGCGGTTCTCGGCCAGCTCCTTGGCGACGTCGCTGCGCAGGTTCTGCTCGAGCTGGATGATCTGCAGCTCGGTCTCCGAGACCTTGCCCTTGGTCTGGGCGATGTTGGCCACCAGGACCCCGCGCTCGCCCTTGAGGCGGGACATGTCGCGCTGCAGGCTCGTGAGCCGGGTCAGCTGGATCAGGTTCTTCTTCCAGAGATCCTCGACGCCCTCGTATTCCCGGCCGATGATCGTGGTCTCCTGCTCCTTGGCGGCGGCCTGCTCGACCAGGCCCTTGATCTCCTCGCGCAGCTGGCCGATCCGCTCGCGCAGCTGCGCCTTCTGGCCCTGGAGCGCGTCGCGGCGGAAGCGGAACAGCTTGCGCTCGCCGTCGACGATCCGGGCGACGTCGGGTCCGGCTCCGCCGAGTTCGGCCGGGAACGCGACCTCCTCGCGGCCGTCGCGCTCGGCCTCCAGCCGGGCATTGCGGGCGGCGATCTCCCATAGGCTCTTGGTGACGCTGTCGTAGGTCGCCCGGGTGGTGGTGGCGTCGAGGCGGACCAGCAGGTCGCCGGCCAGGACCCGGGCGCCCTCCTGGATCGGCAGTTCGGCGACCACGCCGCCGGTGGGGTGCTGGACCTTCTTGATGTTGCTCTCGACCACCAGGGAGCCCGTGGCGATGATCGCCCCGGACAGTTCCGTGGCGGCCGTCCAGGCGCCGGTCCCGGTGGCCAGCACGATCACCGCGGCGACGCCGACGACGTGCCGCCGCAGCGAGCGCCGGGTCTCGCGGGTCGGGTCGGCGGAGGCCTGGTCCCGCGTCATGCGACCCTCGTGGGTGTCTGCCGGGTCAGGGCGCCCAGCTGCGCCAACACCTCGTCGCGGGGCCCGTGCAGGCGCACGCGGCCCTCGCCCAGGACCAGGATGCGGTCCACCGCCGCCAGCGCGCTCGGCCGGTGGGCGATCACCACGACGATGCCGCCCCGGGCGCGCACGCCCTGCACGGCGGCCGACAGGGCGCGGTCGCCGTCGACGTCGAGGTTGGAGTTCGGCTCGTCCAGCACCACCAGGAACGGGTCGCCGTAGAGCGCCCGCGCCAGCGCGATCCGCTGGCGCTGGCCCCCCGACAGGCCGAGCCCGCCGGCGCCGACCCGGGCGTCGTAGCCGCCCGGAAGCCGCAGCACGACCTCGTGGACGCCCGCCGCCTTCGCGGCCGATTGCAGGGCCTCCGGGTCCGGCGCCGGGTCGAACCGGGTGATGTTCTCCGCGATGGTGCCGTCGAACATCTCGATGTCCTGCGGCAGGTAGCCGACGGCGCGGCCGAGGGCGTCGGGATCCCACTGGTCGATCGCCGCGCCGTCGAGGCGGATCACCCCGCGGACCGGCCGGGCCAGGCCGACGAGCGCGCGGGCGAAGGTGGACTTGCCCGAGCCGCTGGCGCCGATCACCCCGAGCGCGCTGCCGGGGGCCAAGGCGACGTTGACGTCGTGCAGGATCAGGCTGTCGGTCCCGGGGGCGGCGATCGACAGGGCGGTCACGCGCACGCTCTCCCGGGGCGCCGGCAGGGGCGTCAGGGCCTCCGGCTCCCGCCGGGGCAGGAACGCCACGAGCCGGCTCCAGGCCTGCCGGGCGGCCGAGAACGACTTCCAGTTGGCGATGGCGAGGTCCACCGGCGCGAGCGCCCGGGCCGACAGGATCGTGGCGGCCAGCATGACGCCGGCGGTGGCCTCTTCGCGCACCACCAGGTAGGCGCCGAGCCCCAGGATCCCGGATTGCAGCACCGTGCGCAGCAGGCGCGCGACCGCACCGAAGCCGATGGCCAGGTCGTTGCCGGAGGTGGCGACGTCGAGGTTCCGGCGGGTCCGGACCTGCCAGAGGTCGGCCACCCGCGACCGCATCCCCAGCGCGCAGAGCAGCGGCGCCGTCCGGTGCGCCATGTCGGTGAAGGACCGGCGCTCGCCGGCGACCCGCACGGTCTCCCGGGTGGTCTCGGCGGAGGCCCAGTCGGTCAGGACCGTCAGCACGCACAGGAACAGGGCGCCGGCCGCGATCGCCGCCCCGAGCCAGGGATGGAACAGGAAGCAGACCGCAATGTAGAGCGGCACCCAGGGCAGGTCGAAGAAGGCGGTGAGCGCCATACTCGACACGAAGCCCCGCACGGTGTCGAGGTCGCGCAGGGCCTGGGGGCCGTCGTCGCCGCGGGGCGTCTCGGAGCCGCGCGCCAGCAGGGTCCGGAAGATCCGCGGACCGAGGCGCTCGTCCACCAGGCGGCCGAACCGAGACAGGATCCGGGCGCGGAAGACCTCGAACACGCTCTGGATCACGAACAGCATCAGGGCGATGCCGGCGAGCCCGACCAGGGTGGCGATGCTGCGGCTCGGCAGCACCCGGTCGTAGACCTGCAGCATGAAGATTGGGGCGGTCAGCATCAGCAGGTTGATCAGGCCGCTGACGATCATCACGGTGATCAGGGCGGTGCGCCCGGCCCCGATCGCGGCCCGGAATTCCCGGCGTTTGGCAGCACGCAACACGTGTTCGTCGGTCAACGGACTGTCCCCCGGAGCCTCGGCTCCACATCCTCCCAAAAAAAGCCCCCGCCGCGTGGGCGGCGGGGGCTCCGGTCGTCAGAGGCCGAGCAGGTGCAGGCCGCCCGCGGCCGAGTGCGGAGTCGGGTCGGTGTGGTGGATGTCGGCATGGCTGCCGAGGTCGATCGTGACGATCCCGAGATCGAGGCTCGCCCCGTGGGAGCCGCCGGCTTCCCCGGCACCCGCCGGCGCCGTCGAGGCCGGGCTCAGGATCTGCCCGACGAGGGAATCTACGCCGCCGCCGCTGCCCTGCGGCAGCAGGATGCTGTCGCCGGAGAGCAGGCTGGCGGTGGCCAGGCTCGGCTGGTCGGCACCCACCGCGATGGCGCTCGCCTGCACGGTGTGGGACGGATCCGCGGCCGGGGTGAGCACGGCCGCGTTGGCCAGGGGCGTCGCGGTGGTCGGGCCCGCGGCCACGTCGATCAGCGGGTGGGTCCCGGGGCCGGCATCGCCCGAGCCGCCGCCGGTCGGGCCGCCCAGCAGGCCGTCGACCGGGTTGCCGCCCGCGCCGCCCTCCGTGGCGCCCAGGACCGAGGTTACGGTCCCGAGCACGCCATCGAGCGGACCCGCGCCGCCCTGGCCGCCGGCGGCGCCGGAGAGGGCCCCGGTCACCGACCCCAGTACGCCGCCGGCCGCACCGGCGACATGCCCGACATCGCCGGCGACCTGCCCGATCGCGGGGGCCGCGTTGCCGCTCAGAACCGCGCCGGGCAGGTTGACCACGTCGGTCAGGAGGTTGGTCGACTCCCCGAGCTCGCCCAAGCCCACATCGGTGCCGAGGTCGATCACGGCGTGGAGCGGCGCGTTCAGGATCGCCACGTCGTGGCCGGCCTGTTCCAGCACGCCGTGGATGGCGTCGATCGCCCCGTTGGCGAGCCCGGCCACGGGCTGCAGCGGCGCGTTCGGTCCGAGCAGGGTGCCGATCCCATCCGCCTGGCCTCCACCGGCGAGGCCGCCGAGCAACCCGTCGAGGGGCGTTCCGCCGTGCCCGCCCAGCAGACCATCCACCGCCGAGGTTACGGGGGCGAGCAGGCTGCCGCCTGGCGCTCCGGTATCGCCGCCGAGCCCGCCGAGGAGGCCGGTGACGCCGCCCAGCAGGCCGCCGGCCGCGTGGGTCACGGCGCCGACATCGCCGAGGATCGGCGACAGCGCCCCGAGGCCCTGGCCGCCCAGCAAGTCCCCGGGCAGGGCCGCGACGTCGGTCAGGAGGTTGCCGCCCTGCCCCAGATGGCCGAGGCCGAGGGTCTCGCCGAGATGGGTCAGGCCGTGCAGGGCGTCGTTCAGGAGCGGAACCGCGTGCCCGAGATTCTCGAGGGTCGCGTGGATGTCGAGCACCGCGGTGTTCGCCAGGTTGGTGACGGGGGCCAGCAGCCCGTCCGACGAGAGCAGGCCGCCGGCATTGGCGACCCCGGTCACCGAGCCGACCAGGGTGTCGGCCGAGCCGAGGACGTGGCCGAGATCGGACAGGACCGGGTTGGCCGACGCCAGGCCGCCGCCGGTCAGGAGCGATCCGGGCAGGGCCAGCGTGTCGGTCAGGAGGTTGCCGCTCTGACCCAGATAGCCGAGGCCGAGTGTCTCGCCGAGAGCCGTGACCGCGTGGACCGGCGCGTTCAGCACCGGGATCTGGTGGCCGGCGTCCTCCAGCGTGGTGTGCAGATCGAGGACGGCCTGGTTGAGGATGCTGGTCGCCGGGCTGAGGATGCCGTCGGCCCCGACCAGGCCGTTGCCGTTCGCCGGCGCTGCCGTGACCGATCCGAGCAGGGCGCCGGCGGCCGCGGCGACGGCCCCGGCATCGCTCGGCAGCGACGGGATCGCGCCGGACCCGGCCGGGTCGGCGCCAGCGCTCGTGAGGTCGGTGATCAGGTTGCCGCCCGCGCCGATATGGCCGAGGCCCACGGTCTCGCCGAGATTGGTCAGCCCGTGCAGCGGCCCGTTCAGCGGGGCGACCGCGTGGCCGAGCCCCTCCAGCTGCGCATGGGTGTCGAGCACGATCTGGTTCGCCGTCGCGCTGACCGCGTCGGGCAGCACCGATCCGCGCGCATCCGTGGAGCCGGTATCGACGGTGCCCTCGATGAGCGAGGCGATCGGGCCGAGGCTCGCGAGCTGGCCGGTGGAGAGGGCGGTCGTGGATAGGAGTGCGTCGGGGCCGACGAGCCATGCGAGGGAGCGCGACGCGGGGCTGAGGATTGCGGCGGGAGAGAGCGACATGAACACCTCCTGGTTCATCAAGTAACCAGTTTTGCAACTGTGAGTTGCAAATTGCGGCGTCGGTAGGGAATACCGAGGCCACCTTGATTCGGTGGATCGCGTCTGTTGCGAGAATACGCTTGCGGGGGTGGCCGGTCCGGCCGATCGCGTCGATCCGCTGATCGAGGACCGCGATCGTGTTCGGGTAAAGCCCGGCGGACAGATGAAAGCGGGTCTTCGCCAACCCGACCAGCTCGCCGGTGGCGGCCCGCGCGGTGGGCGGCGGCTCCTTCGCCGCGGGACGGCCTGCGCGCAGCCCCGGTTTGTCGGTGCTGGAACGAGGGCCTAACGCCGCCCCTGCGCCTCGGCCGGACGCCAGCGGTCGAGTTCCCGGTCGATCGCGCCCTCGGTGCCGCGCAGGAACTCCGCGGCCGGCAGGCCGGGCGCGAGGGCGGCGAGGTAGCTCACCACGATCGTGCCGGCTCGCGTGGCCATGCCCCGGGGCCAGAACAATCCGGAATTCACCGCGACCGGCACCACCGGCAGGCGCAGCCGGCCGTACAGCAGCTCCACGCCACGCTTGAACTGCAGCGGGTCGCCGGCCCGGCCCCGCGTGCCCTCCGGAAAGATCAGCACCGAGCGGCCCGCCGCGACGGCAGCCTGGCTGCCCTCGATGATCGCCCGCAGGGCCTGCGTGCCGTTGGCGCGGTCGATCACGATCATCGGCGAGCGCCGCAGGAACCAGCCGACCACCGGGATCGCCAGCAATTCCCGCTTGGCCACGATGGCGACGTCGGGGACCAGCACCAGGAAGGCCAGGGTCTCCCAGGTCGACTGGTGGTTGGCCACGAGCAGGCAGGGCTCGGCCGGGAGGTGTTCGCGCCCCTCCTCGACGTAGCGCAGGCCGACGATGCCGTGCAGGCCCGCCAGGACCCCGCGGGCCCAGAGCCGCGCCGCCGTGCGGACCGGCCGCGCCGGCGCCCCGGCGAGCGCCAGGACGACCAGCGGCGCGACGAACAGGGCCGTCCAGACGGTCCAGTAGGCGACGAACAGAAGGGAACGGGCGTGCTGCGCCAAGGTCGGGCCTCACCTAGGGCCCGGGGCGGGGCTGGGG
>NZ_VRVA01000042.1:0-41598 GCF_008039945.1 Methylobacterium sp. WL64 | reverse complement strand
CCCGACCCGGCCTGACGGCCGGCCCACCCTCCCCCGCAGAGGGGGGAGGGAGAGGTGCCCGGGGTTGGCCTGAGCCCTCATCCGGCAGCGAGTCGGAACATCTCGGCCCGCCGACCTCCAAAACCTCACAGCGCCAGAATCCCCTCCACCACCTCCTGCACGGCGAGCGCTTCCGCGAGGGTGGCGAGATGGTGGGGTTCGCCGCGGGTCATGCGGGCGACGCCGTCGAGCTGGCGGCGCAGCGCGATCGGGCGAACCTCCGCGTTGGGCAGCGCGTCGGGGGCCGGGATGAAGGTCCCGTCCGGGGCGCGGCGCTCGGCGATGGCCCAGTCGCGCAGGCGGATCGCGCCGGCATCGCCTTCGAGCGTCCAGGTGTTGCGGTCGTCCTCCGCGACCCCGCCGACCCGGCCGGTGAGCGTGACCGGGACGTCGCCCGCCGTGAGCGTCACGTCGATCGCCCGTTCGGAGCGGCCGGGTTCCGGGAACGAGACCGTGCCGGCGAGCCCGTGGAGCGGCCCGCACAGGCGGTGGCTGAGGAACAGGAAGTGCGAGACCACCTCGCGGGTGAAGCCGCCCTCGGCCCGGGCGTCGAGCCAGCGCGCCGCGTCGGCCTGCCAGGGGCGCGGCCAGCGAGCGAAGGCCACCGCGATGGTGAGCCGCCGGGGCGTCCCGACCGCGCCGTCGGCGATCCAGCGCTGCAGCGCCGCCACGCCGGGCGAGGAGGCGAACGGGAAGTTCACCGCCCCGGCCGCCCCCGCGGACGCCACGAAGGCGCGGGCCTCGGCGAGGTCGACCGCCAGGGGCTTCTCGCAGAACACGGTCCGGCCAGCGGCCAGCGCGGCCCGGGCGTAGCCGAGATGCGAGGCCGGCGGCGAGGCGACGTACACGCAGGCGCTCGCCGCTACGACCGCGGCGGCGTCGTTAACCCGCGGCACCGCCGGGAAAGCCGCGCCGACCCGGGCCAGGGCCTCCGGCGACGGATCCCACAGGGCGGCGACCCGAACCGGCGAATCCGGCGCCCCGTGGAGGGCGGCGATCAGGCGCTCGCCCATGATGCCCGCGCCGATGATCCCGAGGGCGAGCGGCGCGTCGGTCGTGGTCATTCCTGGTCCCTGTGCTGGTGACGGCGCCCGGTCAGATCCGGCCCTGCCGGGCGTCGAGGCTGAACGGGCCGGCCCCGAAGGCCGCGACCTGAAGCAAGCCGCCCGCCACGGCGAGGTTCTTCAGGAAATGGAACATCTGGTTCGGGTCTGCCAGCGCCGTGTGGAAGGTCAGGGCGGTGGCCACCGCGAACCCGGCGAGCCCGAGGGCGACGAGCCGGGTCCGGTAGCCGAGGATCAGCAGCAGGCCGCCCAGGACCTCCACCAGGGCGGCAGCCGCGAACGAGACCTCCGGCAGCGGCAGGCCGGCGGCCCGGATGGTGGCGAGCGTCGCCTCCGGGGCGGCGAGCTTGCCGACCCCGCTCACCAGGAACAGGGCGCTCATCAGGAGCCGGCCGGATACCGGCAAGAGGGCGGCGACGGCGGCGGCGGCGGGGGCGATCGGGGAAGCCATGGCGATACTCCGGTTCAAGGTGGGGACGTTGGCGCGGATCAGGCCGCGCCCGGTCGGGCGAGGCCGCGGATCCAGTCCGCCGCGAGGCCGACATCGGCCTGGGACAGGCCGTGGCCGACCGGCACGACCCGGTGCGCCACCGCGGCGCCGGCCGCTGTGAGCTGGTGGGCCAGCCGGCCGGCGTTCTCGGCGGGGACGATCGGATCCATCGCCCCGGAGAGCATCAGCACCGGCTTGCCCGCCAGGTCGGCGACGGGCGGCTCGGAGAGCGGCACCATCGGGCGGATCAGCACGGCGCCGGCCAGCACCTCAGGCGCCAGCATCAGCAGCGCGGCGGCGATGTTGGCACCGTTGGAGAAGCCGAGCGCCACGGGGGCGGCGAGCCCGTAGCGCTTCCGCGCCGCGGCCACGAAGGCGGCGAGCTCCGCGGTGCGGAGGCGCAGGTCGGCCTCGTCGAACACACCCTCGGCCAGGCGCCGGAAGAACCGCGGCATGCCGTTCTCCGTCACCGCCCCGCGGGGCGACAGCAGGGCGGCGCCCGGGGCCACGATCCGGCCGAGCGGCAGGAGATCGTGCTCGTTGCCACCGGTCCCGTGCAGGAGCAGCAGCGGCGGGGCGTCGGCCGCGCCGGGTTCGAACAGGTGGATCAAGCCGAGGGCATCTTGGGTCATGGCGACCTCACGGGTGGCATGGTTGGCGCCTCCGCTCCGTTCGTCCGGAGCGGAGGTTTTGGTCAGGCGACCTTCGGCAGCACCGCCTCGATCTGGGCCCGGTGCGGCTCCAGCCCGGCGGGCAGCTTCAGGGCGGTGCCGAGGGATTCCGCCGGCTCGTCGATGGCGAAGCCGGGGGCATCGGTGGCGATCTCGAACAGCACGCCGCCGGGCTCGCGGAAGTAGACCGACCGGAAGTACTGGCGGTCCCGCTGCTCGGTGACCTGGAGGCCGAGCCCGGCGAGTTTTTCCGCCATCGCGGCCTGCGCGGCGTCGTCGGCCGCCCGGAACGCGATGTGGTGGACCGAGCCCGCCCCCTGCCGGCCGGGCAGGAAGCCGCCCACCGCCCGGAGTGTCACGAAGCCGCCGAGCGCCGCGCTGCCGGCGAACCGGATCAGGTTGCCCTCGCGGGCCTCCTCGCGCAGGCCCAGCACCTCCGTGAGGATCGCGGCCGTTCCCTGTGCCGTCTCCAGGAGGAGCGTCACCCCGTGCAGGCCGCGGATCGCGTGCTCGGCCGGCACCTCGGCCGAGGCCCAGGCGGGCTCCGCTTCCGCGCCGTCGACGCCCACCAGCGCCAGCATCATCCCGTCGGGATCCCGGAAGCGCAGGGTCGGCGCACCGAACACCTGGACCAGCGGCTCGTGGGCGACGGCCTTCTCGATCAGCCGGTGGGTCCACCAGCCGATCGAGCCCCGGGGCACCCGGAACGCGGTCTCCTGCGTCTCGCCGATCCCGACCCGGCCGGGGGCCGCGTGCGCGATCGGAAAGAAGGTCAGGATCGTGCCGGGCTGCCCGGACGCGTCGCCGTAATACAGGTGGTAGGTGCCCGGATCGTCGAAGTTGACGGTCTTCTTCACCAGCCGCTGTCCGAGCACGCGGGTGTGGAAGTCGAGGTTGCGCATTGCCGGGCCGGAAAAGGCCGTGACGTGGTGGAGGCCGGACTGCACCATGACGCTGTCTCCCGAGAGGCCGCCGCGAGAAGCGCGGTGGACGTGTGTCGATGACGGCAATCTGGCCCTTGCCATCGGATCCGAAAATAGAAACGCTGGAAACCCATCGTTTCCGGAATGAGACCCATGCGGCTCCCCGATTTCGAGGCCTGGGCGGTCTTCGCCAAGGTGGTGGAGGTGGGCTCGTTCGGCCGGGCTGCGGATGACCTCGGCCTGTCGAAGGGCACCGTCTCGAAGGCGGTGGGCCGGCTGGAGGCCCGGATCGGCGCGCGGCTGTTCAACCGCACCTCGCGCAAGCTCGCCCTGACGGAGGCCGGCCACGCCGCCAAGGCCGGCGCCGCCCGGATCCTGGCGGAGGGCGAGGCCGCGGAGGCGCAGGCCGTGGCGGGCGCCGCGGAGCCGCGCGGCCTGGTCCGCCTCGCAGCCCCGATGACCTTCGGGGTGATGCACGTGGCGCCGCTGTTGCCGGATTTCCTGCGGCAGCACCCGGCGGTCTCGGTGGACCTGCACCTGTCGGACGCGGTGGTGGATCTCGTCGGCGGCGGCTTCGACATCGGCCTGCGGATCGCGGCGCTGCCGGATTCCTCCCTACGGGCCCGGCGGCTCTGCGCGATCCGGCGCTCGCTGGTGGCGACGCCGGCGTATCTCGACCGGCACGGGCGGCCCGGACATCCGGACGACCTCGCCCGCCACGCCTGCCTGGGCTACGCCTACCTGCCGACCCCCGACCGCTGGCGCTTCATCGACGCGGCCGGCGCGGAGGCCGTGATCGTGCCCGGCGGACAGCTGCGGGCGAACAACGCCGAGGCGCTGGCCCCGGCGCTCCGGGCCGGGCTCGGCCTCGCCCTGCAGCCGGACTTCATGATCTGGGACGACCTGGAGGCCGGGCGGCTCGAGCGGGTCCTGCCAGGCTGGTCGCCGCCCCCGATCGCGCTCCACCTCGTGACGCCCCCCGGCGACCCGCGGCCGGCCCGGATCACCGCGCTGCTGGGCTATCTCGGCCAGACGCTCGCCCAGGCGCCCTGGGCCGGTCCGGCGCCGGGATAAGGCCGCCGCCATGGGCGGCACGACCGGCCATCGCAGGCCTGCGGGGCTGAAATTCTAACGTGGTTGAATGCCGGTCCGGCAAGAGCGCGGGACAACCGCAATCCGACCATGTCCCGACGGCTGCTACACGTTGAATGATTTTATACAAAGTTTCTTGACTCGCACGATTGTATCTGACGAGATCAAAACTCTTGATGACCCGACCTTTCCAGGGATGGCCGGGACCCGAATCGATCGACGCGCGTCTGCTTCCGGCGTCGATCGGACCGATCCCCGGGCGTCATGGGAGGGATGCGGTGTCGACCGACGTTGGAACCGTCCTGCGGGTCAGGGCATCCGTCGCGCAGGGCCGCGTCGCCCGATGAGGACACCGATCGAGAATCCCCAGCGCCGCACGCCCGCCCGCGTCCGGCATCCGCGCCAACCGCGCGCCCGGCTTGTGCCCGTGAGCTCCGTCCGGTCGAGGCCCCGATGCTGACTGCGGTGCCCTCTCGCTCCGTGCCTGACCGCCTGCGCCACAAGACCGTGGCCGCGGCCGTCGCGGAATCCCTGCGCCAGAGGATCCTGACCGGCGAGTTTCCGGCCGGCACGCAGCTGCGCCAGGACGCGCTCGCCGAGGAGTTCGGGATCAGCCGGATCCCGATCCGCGAGGCGCTGCTGCAGCTCGAAGCCACCGGCCTGATCAAGATCATGCCGCATCGCGGGGCCGTGGTCTCGGGCCTGTCGGTGGAGGAGGTCGAGGACATCTTCGCCCTGCGCGTCCGGCTCGAGCCGGAACTGCTGGCCCTCTCGGCGCCGCGCCTGTCGGAGCAGGACCTCCAGGGCCTGCGCGACCTCACCGAGGAATACGGCACCGCCCTGGAGGCCGGCGAGATCCTGCGCTGGGGCGAGCTGAACCAGCGCTTCCATCTCGACCTGCTGCGGCATGCCGGTCGCCCGCGCTCGCTGACCATCGTGGCCAGCCTGCTGCAGGATTGCGACCGCCCGACCCGGCTGCAGCTCTCGGCCTCCGGCGACGTCGCCCGCGCCGACCGGGAGCACCGGGAAATCCTCGCCCTGTGCGAGGCCGGCCGGTTCGACCGGGCGGCCGACCACCTGCGCCGTCACATCGAGTTCGCCGCGCAATCCCTGATCGCCATCTACCGGCGCGCGCTCACGCCGTGAACGACCCCATGGCAGCGCCCGGTGGCGGGCCGACCAGCGCCCGCACCCTGGTGGCCGGGATGCCCTGATCGCCCCCACGCGGTGGTCGCACGGTAAAATCGGTTCGCGGTCGGCTGCCCCACCACGGATAGCGTGGCCGATGGGGCCGCGCTCCTGCACGGGATGGCTTCGGCCGTGCAGGAGCGCCATATCCCGCCTCCCGGTCCCGCCCCCCGCGCACCTGTCGCCCCGGCGCCTTGGTTTCCAAGGCTGTCGCGACTGCGTTAGGACGGGGCGCGCGCGGTCGCCCGGCGGGCGGCCTTCAGCACGGGTGGGGATGCCATGGCAGGCAAGGACGAAGCGACATGGCGGGTCGGCGTCCTGTTCTCACGCAGCGGGGTTAGCGGCATCACCGAGACCGAGCACTTCCTCGGCACGGCCCTGGCGATCGAGGAGATCAACACGGCCGGCGGCGTGCTCGGGCGGCCGATCGAACCGATCTGCTACGATCCGGCCGGCGACAACGATGCGTATCGGTCCTATGCCCGACGGATGCTCGCCGAGGACGGGGCCGAGGTGATCTTCGGATGCTCGCTCTCGGCCAGCCGCAAGTCGGTCCTGTCCACCGTCGAGCGGCACAACGGCCTGCTCTGGTACCCGTCGATCTACGAGGGCTTCGAGTATTCGGAGAACATCATCTACACGGGTGCGACCCTCAACCAGAACGTCTTCGCGTTGGCAGACTACCTCCTCCAGGAGCATGGCCCCCGGATCTTCCTGATCGGGTCCGACTACATCTACCCGCGCGAGTCGAACCGGGTGATGCGCGATCTGGTCGAGACCAAGGGCGGGACCATCGTCGGCGAACTCTACGCCCCCCTCGACGCCGACGATGCGGCCCATGTCGACATGATCGCCGAGATCCGCCACGCGGCGCCGGACGCGGTGTTCTCGACCGTGGTCGGGCGCGGCGCCGAGCGGCTCTACCGGGCCTACGCCGCATCGGGGATCGACCGGCGGCGCTGCCCGATCGCCAGCCTGACCCTGGCGGAGGGCCAGATCCGGGCGATCGGCCCGGACCTGTGCAGCAGCCACGTCCTGGCAGCCTCGTATTTCGCGGCCCTCGTGGGCGAGGAGAACCGGCGCTTCGTCACCGCCTTCCAGACCCGGTTCGGGTCTGAGCGCCCGACCAGCATGTGGTCTGAGACCGCCTACGCGCAGGTGCATCTCTTCGCCCGCGCCCTGGCGGAGGCCGGCACCCTCGATGCCGAGCGCCTCGGCGCCGCGGCTCTGCGGCAGCGCCTCGCGGCACCGGAAGGCGAACTCGCCTTCGATGGCGAGACGCGGCACGTCTGGCTCACCCCCGGCATCGGCGTCGCCCGCGCCGACGGGCAGTTCGACGTCGTCTGGCGGGCGCGCCGACCGGTGCGGCCCGATCCGTACCTCGCCTGGTCCCGGTTCGAGACGAACTGCCTGGACGAGGGGATGGCCGCGTGACGGCGCCCGCCCGCAGGATCCTGGACGACCTGAGGCGGGCGAGAGCCCTGGTCATCCATCCCAGCGACGAGGAGGGCGCCGCGCTTCTGGAGCAACTCCGGCGCCTCGGCTGCGCGGTCTCCCTCGCCTGGCCGCCGCCGGCGGCCTTACCGCCGGACATCGACACGCTGTTCATCCAGCTCGACGACGCGCAGGTGATGCACCTCCTGCCGTCGATCGAGGAGATCGAGCCCGCCGTCATCGCCATCGTGGCCTACGAGAGCCCGACGTCGCTGAAGGCGATCGCCGACGTCAACGCGCACGGGGTGCTGAACAAGCCGCTGCACCCGCGCGGGGTGCTGACCCAGTTTGCCCTGGCCCGCTATCGGCGCGGCTACGAGGGCCGGTTGATCAGCAAGATCAACCGGCTGGAGGAGACCATGAAGGGCCGCCGCACCGTCGAGAAGGCGGTCCGGCTGCTCGTGGAGCTCAACCGGATCGACGAGGAGGCCGCCTACAAGATGCTTCGGGACCGTGCCACCGCGTCCCGCGTGCCGATGGCGAGCGTGGCCGAGAGCGTCGTCTCGGCCCACGAGGCGATGAGCGGCCTCGGCTTGCGCATCGCGTTGGCGGAAAAGACCTGAATGCAGCAACCTGCCGCAAATATCACCTTGCGACCCGTCTTCAGGCGCGTATCGTAGTCTTATCGGGCAAGGTTGCCCCGCAGCAGCATTGCTGCATGACATCTCGGCTTTGGAGCCTCTGGTCCGCGGATGACGTCCGCGCCCAGGGGCTTTTTGCGTTTTGGAGCCATCATGATCCAAGCGAACGATCCCGCACGCCCGCCGTTACGGGTGTCCTGCATCCAGTTCGAACCGCAATTCGGTGCCGTCGCGGCCAATATCGCGCAGGCGTCCGATCTCATCCGCGCCGCCGTGGCGGAGGGCAGCCGGCTGATCGTCCTGCCCGAGCTCGCCAGCACCGGCTACGTATTCGAATCCGACGCGGAGGCGGCCGCCCTCGCCGAGCCGGTGCCGGACGGGCCGACGGCCCGGGCCTGGACGGCGCTCGCGGCGGAACTCGGCGTCCACATCGTGGCCGGCATCGCCGAGCGCGGGGACGGCGTCCTCTACAACGCCGCCGTGATCGTCGGGCCGCAGGGCTATATCGGCACCTACCGGAAGGCGCATCTCTGGGACCAGGAGAACGTGTTCTTCGCCAAGGGCGACCTCGGTTTCCCGGTCTTCGACACGGCGCTCGGCAAGATCGGGATCGCGATCTGCTATGATGGCTGGTTCCCCGAAACCTTCCGGCAGCTCGCCCTCGCGGGCGCCGAGATCGTCTGCATCCCGACCAACTGGGTGCCGATGCCCGACCAGCCCGCGGGCGAGGCCGCCATGGCCAACACCCTGCACCGGGCCGCTGCTCACGCGAACGGCGTCTTCATCGCCTGCGCCGACCGGGTCGGCACCGAGCGCGGCCAGCCCTTCGAGGGGCAGAGCCTGATCATCGGCCCCAAGGGCTGGCCGCTGGCCGGCCCGGCGAGCCGCGACCGGACCGAGACCCTCTCGGCCGTGGTCGATCTCGACGAAGCCGGCCGCAAGGATTTGAACGCGTTCAATTCCCTCCTGCGTGACCGCCGCACCGACATCTACGGCTGACCCCGCCGCCACCGCGTCTTTCCCAGGAGCCCATTCATGGTGACACGTTCTCTCATCGGCACGGCCGCTGCGCTCGTGCTCGCGGCCTCGGCTGCGCAGGCCGCCGACGAAAAGCCCATCGTCATCGGCGTGCCGATCGGCCTGTCGGGGGCCAACAGCGTCGTCGCGCCATCGGTGGTGCAGTCGGCCGAACTCGCGGTCGAAGAAATCAATGCGGGCGGCGGCGTGCTCGGCCGGAAGCTCGTCCTTGAGGTGGCCGACGACGCCTCCGGCGCGGCCGGCGCCCAGAAGGCCTTCGACGGCCTGATCTACCAGAAGAAGGTCGACGTTCTGATCTCCATGGAGACGAGCGCGGCCCGCAACGCCGGCCTGCCCGCCGTCACCAAGGGCCGCGTGCCGTACATCTACACCTCATTCTACGAGGGGCATTCCTGCAACAAGAACATGTTCGTGGATGCCTGGGTGCCGGAGCAGCAGGTGCCACCGGTGATCGACGCCTTCAAGGCCAAGGGCGCCAAGACCTACTTCCTCATCGGCAGCGACTACGCGTTCGGGCGCGGCATGCTCGGCTTCGCCAAGACCTACGCCGAGAAGACCGGCGGCAAGGTGGTGGGCGAGGAATACCTGCCGATGGACGGCAGCGACTGGACCGCGATCATCTCCAAGCTGAAGGAGGCCAAGCCCGACGCGCTGGTCACCTCGACCGCCGGCGGCGCGCCGAACGTCACGCTCACCAAGCAGCTGCGCGGCGCCGGCGTGTCGCTGCCCTTCGCCAACCTCGCGCTGGACGAGGGCACCGCCAAGAGCATGGGCGCCGACGCCGAGGGCGTCTACCTGTCGGCCTCCTACGTGACCGGGATCGACAGCCCGGAGAACAAGACCTTCCTGGCCGCCATGAAGAAGAAGTTCGGCGCCGAGCTGCGGACGCCCAACGATCTCTCGGTGCCGGAATACGAGGCGATCTACCTCTACAAGGCCGCCGTCGAGAAGGCGGGGGGGACCGAGACCGCGAAGGTGCTCGAGGCCCTGCCCACCGTGAGCGTGACCGGGCCGCGGGGCACGATCCGCATGAGCAAGCAGCACCACGCACCCCTGACCATGTATCTCGGCCAGATCCAGGCGGACGGATCGGTCAAGGTCGCGGGCACCTTCAAGGATGTCGACCCCGGGGAGCAGTGCCCGAAGCTGCCGTGACGTGATGCGCCTCTCCCTCCCTCCCGGGGGAGGGAGCGTCCGGGATCGGCCGTCGGGCCGATCCGCTTACGCCGCGCGACGACGCCGGCCCATCCGGAAGCTGCGATGCTGCTCATCCTCGACATCCTGACCACCGCGGCGATCCTGTTCGTGGTCTCGATCGGCCTCCTCGCGATCTTCGGCGTCCTCAAGATCATCAATTTCGCCCACGGGGCGTGGCTGACGATCGGCGCCTACTGCGCCGTGGTGACGGCCAGGCTCGGGCTCAATCCCTGGGCGGCGCTGCCGCTGGCCTTCGTGGTCGGCGCGGGCCTCGGCGGCCTGGCGGAGCACTTCATCATCCGCCCCCTCTACCGCAGGCCGCTGGACGCGATCCTCGCCACCTGGGGGCTCGGGATCGTGCTCGGCCAGCTCATCACCCTGGCCTTCGGCCGCGACGTCCAGCTCACCCCGAACCTGTTCTCGGGCACCGTCGCATTCCTCGGCGTCGACTATTCCGCCTACCGGCTCGTGGCCCTCGGCATCGCCCTCGCGATCGGGATCCTGTTCGCCCTCACCATCGAGCGGACGCGGCTCGGCCTGTCGGCCCGGGCCGTGATCATGAACGAGACCCTGGCCCGCAGCCTCGGCATCGATACCGGGCGGGTGCGCCTGGTGGTGTTCATGATCGGCGCGGGCCTCGCGGCGCTGGCGGGCGTCCTCCTGACTCCGCTGACCAGCGTCGATCCCAACATGGGGGTGAGCTGGCTGATCGGCGCCTTCATGCTGGTGATGGTCGCCGACGCGTCCTTCCTGGCGCTCGCGGCGGCCTGCCTCGTCTTCGGAGCCGCGCAGGTCCTGATCAGCACCTTCGTCAGCCCGATCCTGGGCAGCATCGCCGTGGCGGTGCTCGCGGCCCTCGTCCTGCGCGTCAGCCCGAAAGGTTTCTCCCGTGCTTGACACGATCCCCGCCACGGAGCGCGCCGCCCTCTCCGGTCGACGCCTCGCCCGGACGGCGCCCCTCGTGGTCGCGGCGGTGGCGGCCTCGGCCCTCTGGATCGCGCCGGCGTTCCTCGACACCTTCGCGGTCAACGTGCTGACCCGCTCGATGATCTACGCGGTGCTCGCCGTCACGGTGGACCTGCTCTGGGGCTTTGCCGGCATCCTGACCTTCGGCCAGGCCGCCTTCTTCGGCGTTGGCGCCTACGCCGCCGCCATGATCCTGGGCGCCTACGGGGCGACCCCGCTCGGGATTGCGGCCGGCATCGCCACCGCGGTCGCGGCGCCGGCCCTGCTCGGCCTCGCGGTCGGGTGGCTGTCCTTCTATCACCGCTCGACGCCGCTCTACGCCTCGGTGATCTCGCTGGTCGTCCCGATCGTCGTGACGCAGCTCATCTATTCGGGCGGCGAGTGGACCGGCTCCAGCAGCGGCCTCGTCGGGTTCGACGTGCTGCCCTTCGAGAGCGAGGGCTATTTCCGCCTCACGGCCCTGTTCCTGATCGCCGTCACGCTGGCGGCCTGGATCCTGGTGCGGTCGGATGCCGGGCGCGCCCTCGTGGCGTTGCGCGACAACGAGGCGCGCTGCGCCTATCTCGGCCTCAACCCCCGGCGCCTGCAGATCCTCCTGACCGCGGCGCTGGCCGCCGTGGCCGGGCTCGCAGGGTTCCTGTTCGCCAACGCGTCCGGCGTGGTCGCCCCCGAGAATGCCGGCTTCCTGTTCGGCACCGAACTGGTGATCTGGGTGGCGCTCGGCGGCCGCGGCACGCTGCTCGGCCCGGTGCTGGGCACGATCGCCATCGACTACCTCGCGGCGAACCTCTCCGGCGACCTGCCCTTCCTCTGGCAGCTCCTGCTGGGGACGGCCTTCGTGGCGATCATCATCCTGCTGCCGGGCGGGCTCGCCGACCTCGCCGGCCGGCTGTGGCGGGCGCTGCCGCTCGGCCGGACGGAGCCCGCCGCCCCCGCCCTGGTGGCGCGGGACGCCACCGCCGCCGCGATCGCGACGGATGCGCCGATCCTCAAGGTGGAAGGCCTGGCCAAAGCCTATGGCAGCCTGACCGTGCTCGAAGGCATCGACCTGGAGATCCGGGCGGGCGAACTCGTCAGCCTCGTGGGCCCCAACGGCGCCGGAAAGACCACGCTGATGCGCTGCCTCAGCGACGGCACCGAGCCGTTCACCGGCGCCATCGCCATCGGCGGCACGGCGATTTCCGGCCTGACGCCGAACCGGATCGTCGGGCTCGGGGTCGGCCGCAAGTTCCAGGTGGCGAGCGTCTTCGAGAGCCTGTCGGTGGCCGATTGCCTGCGGCTCGCGCGGGCCCCTCACGACGGGCTGAACCCGGTCGGCCGGGCTCCGACGCTGGGCCTGCCGCAGGCGGCCCTCGACGTGCTGCGGATGACCGGCCTCGACCGCCTGCTGACGCAGCCCGCGCGCCTCCTGTCCCATGGCCAGAAGCAGGCCCTGGAACTCGCCATGGTGGTGGCGCTGGAGCCACGGCTGATCCTGCTCGACGAGCCCACCGCCGGCCTGACCAAGGCGGAGCGCACTACCATCGGGACCGTCCTCAAGGCGCTGACCGCCGGGCGCCGGATCGCCGCCGTCCTGGTCGAGCACGACCTCGACTTCGTGCGGGAGATCTCGTCCCGGATCGTGGTGCTGCACCAGGGCCGCCTGGTTCTCGACGGCACCGTGGACGCGGTCGTCGGCTCCGAGCTGGTCCGCACCATCTATTCGGGAGGCGCCCATGGTTGAGGCCGCGCAACGCACCGCGCCGTCGGGGGCCGCCCTCGACCTCGATGCCGTAGCGAGCGGCTACGGCGCCGTCTCGATCGTGAAGGGCGTGTCCCTGGCGGTGGGAGCGGGCGAGATCGTCGCCCTCCTCGGCAAGAACGGCATGGGCAAGACCACGCTGCTGAAGACCATCCTCGGGATGGTGGCCCTGCGCGGGGGCAGGATCACCATCGCCGGACAGGGGCTCTCCGGGCTGTCCCCCGCCAAGCTCGTGGCGCTCGGCGTCGGCTACGCCCCCCAGGAGCAGCCGCTGTTCCAGGACCTGTCGATCCGCGACAACCTGCGCCTCGCGGTGCCGTCCGACCGGCACCTGCCGGAGGCGCTGGAGCGCCTGTTCGGCCATTTCCCGTTCCTGAAGGACCGGCTCGCCCAGCGCGCCGGCACGCTCTCCGGGGGCGAGCAGAAGATGCTGATCCTCGGCCGCGCCCTGATGCTGCGCCCGCGCCTGCTCCTGATCGACGAGATCTCCGAGGGCGTGCAGCCCTCGATGGTCGAGCGCCTGCGCGCCGTGCTCCTGGCGGAGCGGGCCTCGGGCCTGTCCATGCTGGTGGTGGAGCAGCACGTCGCCTTCGCGCTGGGCCTCGCCGACCGCTACGCCGTGCTCAAGCTCGGCGAGATCGTCGACAGCGGCTCGGCCAAGGGCCCGGATGCGCAGGCCCGCGTCATCGACCACCTCGCGGTGTGAGGCATGATGGAACTCAACACCTTCTCCATCGCCGCCCGGTGTCCCCGGACCGGGCAGCTCGGCGTCGCGGTGGCGAGCGCCGTACCGGCCGTGGGCGGCCTCTGCCCGTACATCCGGGCGGGGATCGGGGCCGTCACCACCCAATCCTGGGTGAACCCCTACCTCGCCCTGCGCATCCTCGACGGGCTCGCCGGGGGGCAGCAAGCGGACGCGGCCCTCGCGGCCGCGCTCGAGACCGACGACCGGCCAGACCTGCGCCAGATCGGGCTGGTGGATGCGGGCGGCGCGGCCGCCGCCTGGACCGGTGCCGGCTGCACGGCGCAGGCCGGGCACCGCACCGGAGCCGGATACGCCGTGCAGGGCAACATGCTGGCCGCCCCCGGGGTGATCGACGCCATGGCCGAGGCCTTCGCCGGCAGCGCCGCCTGCGACCTCGACGAACGGCTGATGCGCGTCCTCGAAGCCGGCGAGGACGCGGGCGGCGATCGGCGCGGCAAGCAATCGGCGGCGCTCAAGATCGTCGCCCGCGAGGATTATCCGTGCCTCGACCTGCGCGTCGACGAGCATGCCGCCCCCGTGGCCGAGCTGCGCCGCGTCCTCGCCGTGGCCCGGCGGCAGCTCGTGCCCTTCGTGGCCGGGATGCCGCGGCGGGAGGGGCCGGCCGGCGCGTTGCCGGAGGATGTCGCCGCGATGCTCCTTCGGTCTCCCGGCGAGCGGCCCGGTGCGGCGGCCGCGGGCGCGCTGGACCCGCTGCACGACATCGTCGGCCTGCCCCCGGAGGCGGCCGCACGGGTCGCGCACCTGCATGCGCAGTTCGCGCCGGTCCTGGCCGAGATCCGGACCCTGCGCGACCTCGACCTCGCGGCGGTCCATCCCCCGGTCGTCTTCGACCCGAGCCTCCCCTATCGCCGGGTGCCCCATGACTGACGCCATCTGGTCCCTGCCGATCACGGAGCTCGCCCGGCGGATAGCGGCGCGGGAGCTCTCAAGCGTCGCGCTCGTCGGGGCTTACCTCGACCGGATCGGGCGCCTCGACGGCGACCTCCAGAGCTTCGTGTGCCTGTCCTCGGCCGCCCTCGACGCGGCGCGCGCGGCGGACGAGGAGATCGCCCGGACGGGGCCGCGCGGGCCGCTCCACGGCATCCCGATCGGCATCAAGGACAATTACACGACCGCCGACCTGCCGACCCGGGCTGGCACCTCGGTCGACGCCCTGACCTTCCCGCGGGAGGACGGCCATTGCGTCGCAAGGCTGCGGGCGGCCGGCGCCGTGATCCTAGGCAAGCTGCGCATGCACGAATTCGCCTGGGGCATGGTCACGCCGCCGACGCGCAACCCCTGGGACCTCGCGCGGGTGCCCGGCGGATCCAGCGGCGGATCGGGGGCGGCGGTGGCAGCCCGGCTGTGTCCGGCGGCGCTCGGCTCGGATACCGGCGGCTCGATCCGGATCCCGGCGGCCCTCTGCGGCGTCGTGGGCCTCAAGCCGACCTATGGGCGGATCGGCCGCACGGGGATCGTCCCGCATTCCTGGTCCCTCGACCATGCCGGGCCGCTCACCCTGACGGTGGCCGACGCGGCGCTCCTGCTCCAGGTCCTGGCGGGCCCCGATCCGGCCGACCCTGCCGCCGCCTCCGTGCCCGTGCCGGATTACACGGCCGGGCTCGACGGGCCGGTCGGCGGATTGCGGGTGGCGGTGATCCGCAACCATTTCTTCGAGGCGGTCGACGAGGACGTCGCCGCGGCGGTCGAGGATGCGATCCGCTTCTTCGCCGGTCAGGGCTGCACGGTCCGGGACGTCACGGTGCCCGCCCTGCGTTACGGGCTCGGCGCCATCTACGCCATCGAGCTGGCGTCCTCCACGGCCTATCACGACCGCAGCCTCGCGCAGGGCCACGTGGCGGGCTTCGCCGACGACGTCCGCGACCTCGTCGAGATGGGCCGGTTCGTGACCGGTCCGGACTACCTGCGGGCCGAGCAGGCCCGGGGGCTGATCATGGCCGAGATGGCCGCCACGCTGGACGACGCGGACGTGATCGTCACTCCGGCCTCGCCGCTGACCGCGTGGCGGACCGACGAGGCGACCGTGGCGCTCGCGGGCCGGCAGGAGAGCGTGCTGGCGGCGTCCTGGCGCCTCACCTACCCGTTCAATCTGACGGGGCTGCCCGCCATCGCGCTGCCCTGCGGCTTCGACCGGCGCGGCCTGCCGATCGGCCTGCAAATCGCCGCCCGGCCCTTCGCCGAGGGGATGCTTCTCCGGTTCGCGCACCGATACGAGCAAGCGCACGGTTGGTGGCATCGTGTCCCGCACGTCGGGGGGGAGCCGTGACCGCAAGGCGGCGACGCTGCTGCGGGCTTGCGTTCCTTGTGCCTCGTCACAGGTAACGCAGGCCGGGCCAGGACGCGCGGCGCTTGAGCCCGATCATCCCGTGACAGGCCGCGTAGAGGGGCAGCGAGAGCGCGGCGGCCATCAGCCAGATCAGCGCGGGGGAGCCGACCTCGATCCGCCCCGAGGACGCGACGAGACCGAGCGCGGCCGCGGCGGTCTGCAGGGCGCGCAACAGCAGCAGGTGCAGGAGATAGAAGAACAGCGGCGCACCGCCGAAGACCTGCAGCCAACCCGACATCGCCGCCGGGAGGCCCTCGAACAGCGCCAGCAGAACGAGCCCGAGGCCGAGCGTGGCCAGGAGGAAGTCGGCGGAGGGCGGATACTTGGTCAGGTTGAGGAAGGCCAGAACGGTGTCGACCATCGTCGCGCGGGACTGCCAGGGTACGGGATCCCCGTAACCGTTCAGGCCGCGCAGGACGACGAAGGCCGCGAGCGCGACCCCGCCGAGAACGACCAGCCGGCGCTGCCGGTCCTTCGCCGGCACGGCGCCGCAAAACCACGGTCCCAGCGCGTAGCCGGCCGCGATGACCCCGATCCAGGGCAGGACCGGGTACGAGGTCCGGGCCGCGCCCCATGGCAGGGGGATCAGCCCGCGCTGGTGCAGGATCGACCACAGGGCGTAGCCTGCCTGGTCCGGCGCGACGGCGATCCCGTCGAGGGCGTTGTGCCCGAGCATGATCGCCAGCGCGACGTCCAGCAGCGCCACCGGCGGGAGCCAGAGCAGGCCCGCGAGGGCGATCATGCCGATGCCGATCGCCCAGATCACCTGCAGGTACAGGATGGGCGGCGGCAGGCTGGCGGTCCAGGCGAAGCTGACGAGGGTCACTTCCAGCACGATCAGGAGCAGGCCGCGCTTCAGCAGGAAGGCGGCGGTCGCCGACCGCCCGCCATGCGTCCGGCCGTACAGGCTCGCCGACAGGCCGGTCAGCAGGATGAAGACCGGGGCACAGAGATGCGAGGCGATCCGCGTCCAGGCGAGGCCGGCCGGGGTCACGCCGAGATCCATCGGGTCGCGAACCTGGGCGTGCAGGTAGACGAACTCGCGCACGTGATCGACCACCATCAGCAGCATCACGAGGCCGCGCAGGGCGTCGATCGAGCCGATGCGGTGCGATCGACGCGGGGATGGGGCGCGGCAGCCGGCATCCCCCGGGCGCAGGGGATCCGGCGGCGCGACGGGCTCCTCGGCCCTGCGGGCCATCAGAACCGAACCGTGAACGAGCCGGTGAAGCGCCGCGGCGAGCCCGGATACACGCGGAACACGTTGAGCGAGCTCTCGTAGTACTGCGTGTCGAAGATGTTCTCGACGTTGAGGGCCAAGCGGACGTTGTCGAAGCGGTAATAGGCCAGGGCGTCCACCGCGACATAGGCCGGCAGGACGAAGCCCGAGCCCGCGGCATCCCCTGCCCGCTCGCCGACGCCGCGCACGCCGCCGCCGACGCCGAGGCCCTTCCAGTCGCCGCCCTGCGGTTCGTAGACCGCGAGCAGGCTGCCCGAGTGGCGCGGCACGTTGATCAGCGGCGCGCCCACCGGCAGCACGTTGTCCTTCTTCACCACCGCGTCGGCGAAGACGTATCCGGCCAGCACCTTCAGTTCGGGGGTCAACTGACCTTGCGCGGTCACCTCGAACCCCTGGCTGCGCACGGCGCCCGCCGCGATCGAGAAGCCGCTGTTGTTGGGATCGGGGGTGAGCACGTTCTCGCGCTCGACCCGGAAGGCGGCCGCCGTCAGCAGGAGGTTGCCGTCGAACAGCTCGGACTTCACGCCGACCTCGTAACCGAGGCCGGTCTCGGGTGCGAGCGGCGTGCCGCGCGTCACCGCCGCGGCGTCGGGGCCGATATTCGGGCGGAAGCTCGTGCCGACATTGGTGTAGAGCGCGAATTCCGGGATCGGGCGGTAGACGAGGCCGGCCCGCGGCGAGGCCGCCACGCGCGATTGATCGACCTGGCTGCGCGGGGCCCGCTCCCGGAAGGACTGCTCGAAGATGTCCACCCGCATCCCCACGAGCGCCCGCCATTCCGGGGTGAGGACGATCTCGTCCTGCGCGTAGAGGCCGGTGTTGGTGACCCGCTCCAGGTTGTTGCGCGGGATGGTGATCGGCGGCAGCGCCTGCCCGTAGACGGGCGCGTAGATGTCGAGCGCGAAGGGGCTCGTGCGGAAATTCGAGCGGAAGTACTGCGTCCGGCTGTCGGTGCTCTCGCGGTCCAGCCCAAGCAGCACCGTGTGGCCGATCCCGGCCGTGTCGAAGCGCCCGAGCAGTTCGGCCTGCCCGATCGCCACGTCCCAGCGGTAGTCGCGCACGTTGCGGTCGCGCGCCACGGTGCGGTTGTCGGCGGCGAGCGAACGGACCTCGGCCGACTCGCCCGCCAGGTCGCCCGTGTTGAGGTAGGTCGCGAGCCGCATCTGCCAGGCGTCGTCGAAGCGATGATCGACGCGCACCTGCAGGGTGTTGTTGGTCTGATAGGTGCTCTGGCCCGGCTCCCCCAGGAAGCGTGAGATCGGCAGGAAGCCGAGCTGCTTGTTGATCGCGATCACCCCGCGGTCGAACACGATGCGGTTCTTGACGAACTCGGTCTCGACCGTGACGCGGGTATCCGGCGTCACCTGCCAGCTGATCACCGGCGCCACGAGCAGCCGGTCGCTGTTGACGAAGTCCCGGAAGCTGCCGGCGCCCTGGGCCGCGAGGTTGAACCGGTACAGGACCGTGCCATCCTCGTTGAGCGCGCCGCCGGCATCGACCGTCCCGCGCGTCAGCCCGAACGAATCGATCTGGGTGCCCATCTCGACGAAGCGCTGGGCGGTGGGCTGCTTGGTGATGAGGTTCACCAGCCCGCCCGGATCGCTGCGCCCGACCAGTCCGGCGCCGGGGCCCTTCAGCACCTCGATCCGCTCGATGTTCTGGGCGTCGGGCGGCGGGGGCGTGCCGCGATTGAGCGGGAAACCGTTCTTGTAGATCTCCGAGGTCGTCACCCCGCGGATGGCGTAGCTGAACAGGCTCAGGCCGCCGAAATTGTTCTGCTGCGCGACGCCGGGGAGGTAGTTGAACACGCGATCGACGCGGGTGGCGGCGAGGTCGCTGATCACCTCCCGGGGGGCGACGGTGACCACCTGCGGCACGTCGATCTGCCGGGTCGGGGTCCGGGTCGCGCTGACGGCCCGGGTCGCACCGTAGCCCGGCGTCGGCCCGATCAGGCCGATGCTGTCCGACGCGGCCGTCGTACCGGGGGCTGGGCTGCCGCCGACATGCTCGACCGAGACCTCCTCCAGGGCGATGCTCTCCTGCGCCCGCGTCTCGCCGGCCGGCGAGCCCGCCGTCAGGATCGCCGCGAGGGCGACACGCGGGCTCTGGCGGCGGAAGGGAGACCGGGAACGGCTCCGCGGGCCCCGGGCTTTCGCGGAGGGATGGGTCGTGGTCGGCTTCGGGCGGACTGGCACCGGCACACTCATGGTTGTCGAGCCGGAGGCTTCAGCGTGAGCGCGTGCGGGCGACGGGCCCACGGGGCCGCGCCGTCCCTGCGTTCCGCCGGGGCACCCCGCCCGAGGGTCGTCGTCGCGCCGAGGCAGGTCTCCTGGCTCGCGGGTCACGATCCCGGCCTGGTCTTCCCGATGCGACGCATCAGTGACCACGGGCGGCAGGGACTCACCGCTTACAGTTGCGGGGGCAGCTTCGGCCTTGCCCGTACGAGCGCACCGAATTCCCATCTTCGCCCGCGGACCGAAGCCCGCGGGAACCTTGGCCGCCCGATACTCGCCACCGCGCCCCCGGGGGTCAATGCCTCAACGACAGAATGCAATAACGTTACACACGCTGTGGTTTCAGGGATACATCGGCCTCCCGGTTCGCCAGCTCACGGTTTCGGCTCTGGCGGATGAGCGAGCCCGGGCGAGCAGCGGGGGGGGCCTTCCGGGGCCGGATCCGGGATCTCTTCCACGTGGCCGCGGAAGCCAGCGCCGGACGTCGGCCTGTCGGCGCGCGGTGGCGGCGAGACGGCCAGCAGGCAGCCCGGCCGAGACCGCGATGGTCTGCCAGGGACCGGACGGCGCGGCCATCCGGGCGTGTTCACCGTGCGGAGCCACCCGCAGGCGGAGCGCCAGGCCCGGGTTGGCCGCAGCCTCGTCCAGGAACCCGGACCTGTCCGGATCGGGTGGGTGTTGGCCCCAGACCGGGACGGACGCGCCGCCTCCATGCTCTTCCGATCCCGCTCGGCCGCAAACCGTAAGGCAGCGATTCGACACGGCGTTCGATCCGTCCGGATACGGTCTTGCGTCCACCTGGGGCGGCCCCCGATCTGTTTCGAGACGCGGCCCGGATTGCACCCGCGGTGCCAGGGAGCGACGCGCCTCGGCGCGAGGCCGGGCGAACTCCGGGCCGCCGCCGGGCTCATCCGTATCGGGCGCGCGGCGTGGGCCGGGCGCGTCGAGACCCGCATCAGATCGGCGGGCTGCGAGCCTCCCGCGCGGGCTTCGCGGTGCGTGCCGGCCTCCGGTGGGCCCTCGGGGCGCGGCACCTGCGGCTTGGCTTCGACACCGGGTCGCGGCGTCGCGAACCTGAACGGCCGCAGGGGGTTTGCTTTCCGAAGAGCGCGGTCGGCACCGACGCGGTACGCCGCGCTGCGTGGAGAACATGATGATGGACAGCACCCTGGCTTCGGTAACGGTCCCTTCCCTGAAGGCCGCTCGATCGGCGCGAGACCGCCTGGCCCGTGCCGGGTTTGCCCGCAACAGCATCGACATCGAGCGGCATGGCGACGGGTTTGAGGTCTCGATCAACACGCGCGAAGAGAACAAGGCACGGGCCGAGCGTATCTTGACCGGATCGCCGCTGGGCAACGACCTCCGGCAGGCCGGGGAACAGGCGGCCGACTTCGTGCACGGCAACCGCTCCTTCGCCCTGGGCCTCGCCGCATTGGCCGGTTTCGCGATCTTCAGCCTGACGAAGCGCCGGTGACCCTCGTACCCGCCGTCAATCGGCTCGCGCGCCGGTTCCGTGCCGGCGCACCGTCACGACGCGTGCCCTCCCGACGAGGGTGCGGGTGCGGGATGGCTACCGGATCTCACCCCTCCGCGCTGAGAAGCCGTGGAGGGGGCGTGGAGGGGGCAGCGGGGTAAGCCCGCGTCTGCTCTAAGCCAGCCATCCGGCCTGCGAAGTCCGCGCCCATCAGCGTGAAGCCGATCCCGCCGGGCGGCTCGGTTCCGGTTCGACCCGTCGCGAGGCGATGCTTGTGATGCGCAGTGTGGACCGCGTCCTGATCGGCCTCGGCCTCGCCGTCTGGCTGCCCGCCCTACCGTTTGCCATCGCGTTGGCCGTGGGCAATGGGGCCGGCTGCACGTTGAGCGAGAACGACGTCCATCCGTGCGTGATCGCCGGGATCGATCTCGGTCTACCCCTGACGCTGATGGCGCTCATGGGCTGGGTCGTCGTCGCGATGCTGCCCTTGATGGCGCTCACGCTGGTGGCGGGTGTGGTTTGGGGCGGCGTCCGCATCGGTCTGACTTGGCGGCGTGGGCGGGGAACACGCCGCGCTGCCGATCGTCCAGCCCCATAGCCGCGGTTGCCGCCCCGCGATTGTGACCGTTCCTGCCTGCATGCTACGCCCTGCGGAGCGGCTGAGCGAAACCTCGACGGATACGGCTCCATGGGCGACCCGACCGACGCATCACCCTGGTCCGCGCCGGGTCCCGCCGAAGGGCTTTGGGCATGACCTCCATCTCGGGTCTGCCCGCCTTCCTGCTCTACCTCGTGACGGCTGGGGGACTGATCGGCCTCTACCTTCTCGTCTACACGCTCGCCACCGCCCACAATGAGCTCGCGCTGATCCGGCGGGACGTGGCCGCGGCCGCGGTGGCGCTGGGCTTCAGCCTCGTCGGCTTCGCGTTGCCGCTCTCGGTGGCGATCTACAACGCCCAGTCCATCCTCGATTGCATCGTCTGGGGCCTCGTCGCCCTCGTCGTGCAGATCCTGATCTACTGGCTCGTGCGCCTCGCGGTGCCGGATCTGTCGCGGCGCATCGAGGACGGGCGGATGGCCGCCGCGGTGCTCCTCGGCGCGGCGTCCTTCGCGGGCGGCCTCGTGAATGCCGCCTCGATGACCGCCTGAGATGGCGGACGCGCGCACGGTCGGGCCCGCAGAAGACCCTGGCGAGAGCCGCCGGCGCAAGCGCTCGGCCGCGATCTCCCTCGTCCTGGTCACCGGGGCCGGAGCGGCGGCGCTCGGACTGGGCTGGCTGGATCCCTCCCAGAAGGAGGAGGACGCCCTGGTGTACGACAGCCTTTCCGCCTGCATCGGCCAGGGGCTTCGCACGGAGGAGGCCTGCACGACCGATTATGCGGCCGCCCAGGCCGCCTATTCCACGACAGCGCCGCGCTACCCCACCGCGGAGGCGTGCCGGGCGCATCACGGTCCGGACGGCTGCGTGGCGGGAGAGACGGTCGCTCCGGACGCAGCCGGCTCTTTCGTGCCCCTGATGGCCGGCTACATGATCGGGCGCACGCTGGAACAAGGCCTGCCGGCCCAGCCGCTCTACCGGCACGTGGAGGAGACCCAGGCGGCCGGCGGAGGCAGCCGCGGCGGAGGCGGCTACTGCACCGGTTCGGGCGGCCGGGTCTACGCCGCAGCGGGCCGTCCGGCGACCCGCGTCGCGTCCAGCGTGGCGCGCACGCTGGCGTCCGCACCGCGGATGGTGTCCCAGGGCGGGTTCGGTGGGACCGGGCGGGCGATCGCTTCGGCCGGCAGCCGCTCGGGCGGGTTCGGAGGCGGCTGATGCGCCGCGTGCCCATCCCGGAGCGTCCCGATTGGCGCGATCATGCGGCGCGGGCCGGCTTCGCCTTCCACACCTTCGACGACGAACCCTACTGGGACGAGAGCGCCTACTACGCCTTCACCCTGGCCGAGGTCGAGGACGACATCGAGGCGCCCACGCGCGAGCTCCACGCCCTGTGCCTCGCCTTCGCCGACCGGGCCGTGTCGGACGGTGCGATCCTCGCCTCCCTGGCGATCCCCGAGCACGCCTGGGACGCCATCGCGGACAGTTTCCGGCGGCGCGACCCTTCCCTCTACGGGCGGATGGACTTCTGTTACGGCGGGGCTGGCACCGGACCGGCCAAGCTCCTCGAATACAACGCCGACACGCCGACCGCCCTCTACGAGAGCGCCGTGTTCCAGTGGCTCTGGCTGGAGGACGGTCTCGCGCAGGGACGCCTGCCCGCGGGGGCGGACCAGTTCAACGCGCTCCACGAGCGGCTGATCGCCCGCCTCGCCGCCATGGGGCTCCCCGGCACCCTGGCGTTCACGTGCTATCCCGACGCGCCGGAGGACAGGGGCACGGTGGCCTACCTGCAGGATTGCGCCGTGCAGGCCGGGCTCGCGGCGCCGTTCGTGCCGCTGGAGGCGGTCGGCCTGTCCGAGGACGGGCGGTTCCTCGACGCCGCAGGCCGGCCGCTGGCCGCCCTGTTCAAGCTCTACCCCTGGGAATGGCTGCTCGCCGACGCGTTCGGCCCGGCAATCGGCGCTTCGCCCACCCGCTTCGTCGAACCGCCGTGGAAGGCCGTGCTCTCCAACAAGGGCCTGCTCGCCCATCTGTGGGCGATGGCGCCCGGCCACCCGAACCTGCTTCCGACCTACTTCGAGGACGATCCCGGCAAGGCGGCCCTGGGCACCTCCTTCGCGAAGAAACCGCTCGTCTCGCGCGAGGGCGCCAACATCCTGCTCGTGCGCGACGGCGTGCTCCTGGAGCGCGACGCGGGCCCCTACGGACGCGAAGGCTTCGTGCGGCAGGCGCTGGCGGAACTCCCCGCCTTCGATGGCCGCCACGCGCTCGTCGGCAGTTGGATCGTCGGGGACGAGCCCTCCGGCCTCTGTCTGCGCGAGGGGCCACGCCGCATCACCACGGACCGGGCACGGTTCGTGCCGCATCTGATCGCAGGCTGAAGCGGGGCTCGTCGGCGACACCGCGACCAGGGCAGAACCTTCGACCGACCCGATGCCGGTCTTCATGTCGGCGCTCGCCGCCCTGGCCCCTCTTCGGGCGCTACGGACGCCGTGACGGCGCCAGCCCCCGGCTGACCCATGCTCGACGCGTTGCCGATTGGGGCGCTTCCGCGCTCCGGGCCTCACACCGCGACCGTGTTTCGTCATGCCGACGGCTGCCGGATCGTCGGAGCGGCCCCCTCGCGTTGTCCGCCGAGCGGTCCCGTGCCGCCGTCCAGCAGCGGGAGCCATCGGGTTGCCCCGGCACGCGCACATGCATCGCCCGCCCACCGGTGCGCCACGCCGTGGCATTCGGGTCACACGGCGCTCGAAAACCGCATCTGTTCAACGGACGGAAGCGCCCGGCGCGCCCCGCCATGCCCGCAGATACAAGCAATAAGCATGCCAATTTATAAATTTTGCCGGCGACACCATTCGCGACATACCAAATAAATTTCGACGATCATTCTGTATCAATACGGCAATTGATCACGCGTCGCACCTTTTTCGAAAACAACGCTCCACTTGCATCCGTTTTTTTCGAAACTAACTTGCGTGGATTCGCTCATTTTAACGCCTTAACTTTCGACAAAGACGATCTGCGGCGGAAAATAAGCGACGTTGTTTCCCTTTTGCACCGGACACTGAGCGGTCAAGATGCGTAGACACACGTACGTCGATAGCACTTCACGGAACGGATCTAAGTGTCGGCGCTTGATCGCGACTGCACTATACCGTTCAACCCTCGGTCTCACGGCCTTGGGTGCCTCGGTCTCGCACCATGCCCTCGCCCAGAGCTTGGCCAGCACCGACCCGGCGAGCTGGCGCACGACGGAGTACCGGGCGGATTGGGGCTTGGAGGCGATCCATGCGGCCGATGCCTACGCGGCGGGCTATACCGGCCTGGGCGTCACCGTCGGGGTGGTCGATTCAGGTATCTACAATGCACACCCTGAATTCGCGGATGGCCGGGTCAAACCTGTCACATTGACAGGAACATTCGGGTCGAGCGGCTTCTACCTCATGGATGTTTACGGGCGACCGCAAGCCAATTCACCATCGTGGAATACCTTTACGAAGGGGCAGCCTTACACCGTTCCGGGCACGTACAACCCCGTCTACAACGATCCGCATGGAACGCATGTGAGCGGCACGATCGCGGCTTCCCGCGACGGCGTTGGAATGCACGGCGTTGCGTTCGATGCCAAAGTTTATGTTGCTGACACAGCCACAATCGATTTCACAAGGCATGGCTTTAATATCGATTACAGTTATTTTAAAAACGCTTACGAATCTGTGGCACTTACGGGAGCCCGCGCTATAAATACATCCTGGGGCGACCCGCCTCTACAAGACAACTATAATACGACAGCCGGAATGATGCGTGCCTACGCGACGTTTGCAGGGGGGAAATCTCTCCTCGACGCAATGGACGAGGTTACGCAGAGATATAATGTTATACAAGTTGTGATCGCAGGAAATACATCCTTCACAAATTCTGATATTCGAGCCTCGTTACCCTACTTTAGGCCGGCGCTGGAAAGCCGCTGGTTAGCCGTTGGAGCGTTGCAGCAATCTGACAGAAATAAATATGATCCAAACAGTCTATCTATTGCTTGGTACTCAAACAAAGCCGGCGTCGATAAATATTGGTACGTTGTGGCGCCAGGAAGTGGGATAACTAGTGCGACACCTCCCTATACGCAGGGTGCCGCATGGAACCCCAGCCAATGGGGTGTCAATGCTCGGCACCAGACTGGCTATACGACGGTAAGCGGCACCTCGATGGCCGCGCCGCATGCCACCGGCGCGCTCGCGGTGATCATGCAGCGCTACCCGTACATGACCAACCAGCAGAACCGCGACGTCCTGCTCACCACCGCCTACCATCGCAATGCGGTCGACGGCGTCGCGGACGCCAACCCCAACGCTCCCAACGCGATCTGGGGCTGGGGCGTGATCGACCTGAACAAGGCCATGAAAGGACCTGGGCAGTTCCTCGGTCCCGTCGCTGCCAACCTTCCCACCGGCACCAGCGACACGTGGTCCAACGACATCTCCGAGGACGCGCTGATCCAGCGCAAGCAGGAGAACGACGCCGAGGCCGCGGCTTGGCCGGCGCGCAAGGCCGCCATGGATCCGAAGCTCACGCTTCCCGCCCTGCAGGCCTCCCTGCCGGAGACCTGGTCCGCCCTCGTCGGCGTCGTCGAGGCGTTCCGCAGCGGCAGTCTGCCGGCCATCCTCGACGCCCTCAAGGCGAGCGACGCGAGCCCCGTCGGCAGCAAAGTCGTGACCGCCTTCGTCGAGACGAACGGGATCGGCTGGGCCTGGCCGCTCTCCGATCCGAACTTAGCTTACGCGCGCGTCAACATCGGCAACCGCTTGGCCCGCTATATCGTGGGGCTGAGCCGCGCCGACTTCACCAAGGTCGCCGCCGGTATCGCCACAGATTGGCAGACCGAGGTCCAGGTTGAGACCACGCGAGTCGCCTCCTTCGCGTCGATCCCGACCCGCGGCAGCCTGATCAAGCGCGGCGGCGGCACGCTCACGCTCACCGGCACCAACACCTATTCCGGCGGCACCACCCTGGCCGGCGGCACGCTCTCGGTCGCCCGCGACGCCAGCCTCGGCGCCGCCGCCGCCCCGCTCAGCTTCGACGGCGGCGTCCTGCAGGTGACCGGCACCGGCTTCACCGCCACCTCACGCCCGATCACCTGGGCGAACGGCGGCGGCGGGCTCGACATCGCCGACCCGGCCAACACCTTCACCCTCACCCAATCGCTCACCGGAGCCGGCGGCCTGGCCAAGCTCGGCGCCGGAACCCTCGCGCTCTCGGGCACCAACACCTACGCGGGCGCCACCACCATCGCGGCCGGCACCCTCCTGGCCCGCGGCGGCCAGGCCATCGGCGACCGCAGCGCGGTGCTCATCGGCGCCGGCGCCACCCTGGCGCTCGCCGACGGCGAGACCGTCGGCTCGCTCGCCGGTCAGGGCCGCGTCGCGCTCGGATCCGCCCGCCTCACCGCCGGCGGCGACGGCTCCTCCACCACCTTCGCCGGGACCCTCGACGGCACCGGCGGACTGACCAAGGCCGGCGCCGGCACGCTCACCCTGGCGGGCGCCAACAGCTACACCGGCGGCACCACCATCGCGGCCGGGACCCTGCAGGTCGGCGCCGGCGGCACCACGGGCAGCCTCGTCGGCGACGTCGCCAACGCCGGCACCCTGGCGTTCGACCGCGCCGACGCCGTCACCTTCGCGGGCACCGTCTCGGGCACCGGCGACCTGGTCCAGCGCGGCGCGGGCACCCTCACGCTCACCGGGGCCCACAGCTTCACCGGCCTGACCACCGTGGCCGCCGGCGGGCTCAACCTCACCGCCAGCGCCAGCTTGGTCTCGCCGGTGGTCACCCTGGCCGGCACCACGCTCACCCATGCCGGCAGCCTCACGGGCGGCCTCACCAACGCCGGCTCCGCGCTCACCAGCGGCACGATCGCGGGCGGGATCACCAACACCGGCAGCCTCACCGCCACCGGGGGCACGCTCGACGGCGCCATCCGCAACGCCGGGCAGCTCGCCGTCACCGGGCCGGTCTCCTCGGATGCCGGCTTCGCCAACGCCGCCGGCGCCAGCCTGACCATCTCCGGCCGCTACGCCCTGGCCGGCGGCCTCGACAACGCCGGCACCGTCGCGATCGCCGACGGCGGCCGCCTCGTCGCCGGCCGCGTCGCCAATGCCGGCCTGCTCACCGTCGCGGCCCAGGCCAGCGTCGTCGACGACCTCCTCAACACCGGCCGCCTGGTCAACGCCGGCGCCTACACCGCCGACGCGGTCAACGCCCCGGGCGGCACCCTGATCAACACCGGCCGCTTCACCACCGTCTCGGCCCCGTTCGCCAACGCCGGCACCCTGGTCACCACCGGCAGCCTCACCGGCGGGCTCACCAACACCGGCGCCGTCCAGGCCGCCGGCGTGCTCGCCGGGCCGGTGAGCAACGCCCCCGGCGCGGTGATCGCGCTCACCGGCCCCACCACCGGCATCACCCGGCTCGCCAACGACGGCGCGTTCGACCTCGGCGGCACCGCCCTCACCGTCGGCTCGCTCGCCGGCACCACCGCCACCGCCACGCTCGGCAACGGCCGGCTCACCGTCGGCACCGACGGCAGCGCGTCCGACTATGCCGGGCAGATCGTCGACGGCGGCAGCCCGACCAGCCTGACCAAGGTCGGCGCCGGCACCCTGACGCTGTCCGGGCTCAACACCCTCTCGGGGCCGATCAGCGTGCTGGGCGGCGACCTCGCGGTCACCGGCGCCCTGCCCAACGCCGCGCTCACGGTCGGTTCGGGCAGCCGGCTCACCGGCGACGGCTGGTTCGGCAGCCTGAGCCTCGGCGCCGGCAGCCTCCTCAGCCCCGGTACCGGATCGAGCCCCCTCGGGCGCATCACCGTCGCCGGCAGCCTCACCCTGGCGCCCGGCTCGGTCTACCGGGTCGACGCCACCGCCGACGGCCGCGCCGACCGCGTCGCGGTCGGCGGCAGCGCCACGGTGGCGGGCGCCCGGGTCGAGGCGGTGGCCGGCGCCGGCGCTTGGGCCCCGCGCACCCGCTACACCATCCTGAGCGCCGCCGGCGGCGTCCAGGGCCGGTTCGCCGGGGTGTCGAGCAGCTTCGCGTTCCTGACCCCGTTCCTCGGCTACGAGCCGAACGCCGTGACCCTGACGCTCGCGCGCAACGACCTCGACTTCGCCGCGGTGGCGCACACCCGCAACCAGCGCGCGGCGGCCGCCGCCGTGCAGGCCGGGGCGGTGGGCTCGACCCTGTACGACGCGGTCGCGACCCTGTCGGCGCCCCAGGCCCGGGCGGCGTTCGCCGGGCTGGCGGGCGACGGCCATGCTGGGCTGGCCTCCACCGCCTTCGCGGTGGCCGGGCTCAGCCGCGAGGCGGTGTTCGACCGGCTGCGCTGGGGCGCCTCCGAGGCGCGCGATTACGGCGCCCTGCCGGCCGCCTACACCGCCGACCGGCCCGGGGAGCCGGTGGAGCCGGTGGCGGTCCCGGCGCGGGTGTTCGACCCGCGGGTCGTGAGCCTGTGGGGCCAGGGGCTGGGCAGCCTCGGCCACGTCCGGGCCGACGCCAACGCCGCCGCCCTGTCGCGCCGGAGCGCCGGCTTCGTGATGGGCGTGGACGCGCGCCTGGACGCGCTCGGCCTCGGCGGGCTGCGGCTCGGCGTGGTCGGCGGCCATGTCGAGACCGATCTCGCCAGCCCCGGCCAGGTCCAGACCGGGACGCTGGCGAGCACGTTCGGCGGCATCTACGGCAGCCTGGAGGCGGGTCCGGCGGTGGTGCGGTTCGGCGCGCTGGCGGCCGACGAGCCGGCGCGGCTGCGCCGGGTGGTGGCGTTCCCGGGCCTGACCGACACGCCGAGCGCGCGCACCGGCGGGCGCAGCGTCCAGGGTTTTGGCGAGGCCGGCTACCGGATGGCGCTCGGCGCCGGCACGGTGCTGGAGCCGTTCGTGGGCGCGGGCGCCGTGGCGCTGGGGCGCGACCGCTTCGCCGAGCAGGGCGGGGCGGCCGCGCTCATGGGCGCGGCCCGCGCCAGCCTGCTGCCGAGCGCGACCGCGGGGGTGCGCGCGGAAGGCCAGCTCGATCCGGAGGCGGCGCTGCCGGTGTCGGTGCACGCGCTCGCCGGCTACCGGCGCACCTTCGGCGACGTCGTGCCGAGCGCGGTGCTGGCGTTCCGGGGCACCGGCGCCCGGTTCGTGAGCGCGGGCCTGCCGATCGACCGCGACGCCCTGGTCGCCGAGGCCGGCCTGTCGGTGCTGCTCACCCCGGCGGCCTCGCTCGGCGTGTCCTACACCGGCCAGATCGGCGCCAGAGCCCAGGACCACGCCGCAAAGGGCGCCTTCACGGTCCGGTTCTGAACAGGCCTACGCGCGGCGGGGATCACGCGAGCGCGCGGCAGGCGGCAGCTCGCTATGCGGCGGTACAGCCCGCTCCCGAGGGATTGCGATACCGCTCCCGTATCGCCTGCCGTGCCCTCGCGGCGCACCGTTCGCCGAGCGCGGGACCCTTCAGGCTCCGCTCGGAACGCCCCCTCACTCCACCCGGCCGCCCCGCCCCCCGAGGCGGCCGGGGAGGCCGGTCAGGCGGTCCTTCATGGCCAGCACCTTCTGCACCTTGGCGCCGAGGGTGAGGAGTTGCACCAGGCGCTCGGTGTCGAGGCGGCGGACGTCGGCGTACCAGCCCGCGAAGAGCTCGAACAGGTCGTGCATCTCCCGGAGCCGGCCTTGCGCGTGGCGCTCGACCTCGGATTCGGCCTCCTGCATCAGAAGCTCGCGCAGCAGGGTCAGGGTCGGGTCGATCTCGCGCTTCTTGCGCTCCTCGACCAGGGTGCGGACGATCTGCCAGATGTCCTCCGGGGTGGCGAAATAGTCCCGCCGGTCGCCGGGCACGTGCAGCAGCCGTACCAGGTTCCAGGCCTGCAGCTCCTTGAGCCCCATGCTGACGTTGGAGCGGGAGACGCCCAGCCGCTCCACCATCTCGTCGGCGTTGAGCGGGCGCTCGGCCACGAACAGCAGGGCGTAGATCTGCCCCACGGTCCGGTTGATGCCCCAGCGAGACCCCATCTCGCCGAAATGCAGCACGAAGGTCTGGACCAGGGGAGGCAGGTGCACGGCGGCGATCCGTCGGACGGTGAGCCCCCAAAGCGGGCGGGGGTTCGAGGCGGGGGTTCGGAGCGCGCGCCGCCGACGTGGAGACCGGTTCGACGGAGGCGAGCGCGTTCGATGGAGGCGTGAGGCCGGCTTATCAGCTCTTGAGCCAGAACCGGAGGAGCGTCGCGACGGCCCCGAGGCCGAGGATGCTCCCGGCCCAGAGCGCGACGAACCAGGCGAGGCGCGTCCACAGGGGCGGCGGGGGCGCAGGCTCCATCAGTGATACCCGTGCGCGTCGACCTTGCCGCGGAACACCCAGTACGAATACGCGGTGTAGATCAGGATGATCGGGATCAGGACCGAGGCGCCGACCAGCATGAACATCTGGCTCGACGCGGGGGCGGCGGCCTGCCAGATCGTGATCCGGCCCGGCACCACGTCGGGGAAGATGCTGATCCCCAGCCCCAGGAACGAGAGGGCGAACAGGCCGAGCGCGATCAGGAACGGGGCCCGCTCGCCGCAGCCCCGCAGGGTCCGCCACAGGGCGACGGCGGCCAGCGCCACGAGCAGCGGCACCTGCGCGGTGACGAGCACGTTCGGCATCGCCAGCCAGCGCTCGAAGTAGCGGCCCTGCAGGAACGGCGTCGCGGCGCTGACCAGGGCGATCGCCGCCACCGTGGCGACGGTGAGGCGCAGGGCCAGGCGGCGGGCCTGGAGCTGGAGCAGCCCCTCCGTGCGCATCACCAGCCAGGTCGCCCCGAGGAGCGCGTACGCGATCACCAGGCTCGCGCCGACCAGCAGGCTGAACGGCGTCAGCCAGTCCCACCAGCCGCCGGCATAGGCCCGGCCCTCGACCGCGATGCCCTGCAGCAGCGCGCCGAGCGCGATCCCCTGGGCGAGCGCCGCCACCAGCGAGCCGCCCGTGAAGGCGACATCCCAGGCCGCCCGGTGGCCGGGATCGCGCCAGCGGAACTCAAACGCCACGCCCCGGAAGATCAGCCCGAGCAGCATGGCGATGATCGGCGCGTAGAGCGCCGGCAGGATCACCGCGTAGGCCAGCGGGAAGGCCGCGAACAGCCCGCCGCCGCCCAGCACCAGCCAGGTCTCGTTGCCGTCCCAGACCGGGGCGACCGAGTTCATCGCGGTGTCGCGCTCCGGCCCGGGCCGCAGGGCCGGGAACAGGATCCCGATGCCGAGATCGAAGCCGTCCATGACGATGTAGGCGAAGACCGCGAAGGCGATCACGAACGCCCAGATCACGGTGAGATCGACGCTGTAGACCATGGCTGGTGCCTCACGCGGCCGGCTGGAGGTGGCGGTCGGGATCGACCGCCGGGGCGGGGGTGATGCCCGCGGTGCGGATCGGCGTGCCGGGCTCGATTCCGGTCTCGCCGGCATGGGGCGGCTGGGCCATCAGGCGCAGGATGTACAGAACCCCCATGGCGAAGACGGAAAAATAGATCACCACGAAGGCGGTGAGCGAGGCGGCCACGGCCGGGCCGTGGAGCGGCGAGGCGGATTGGGCGGTCCGCAGCAGGCCGTAGACCGTGTAGGGCTGGCGCCCGACCTCGGTGGTGATCCAGCCGGCCAGCACCGCCACGAAGCCCGCCGGGCCCATGGCGAGCGCGAAGCGATGCAGCGGGCTCCACCGGTAGAGCGCCCCGCGCCAGCGCGCGAGCAGGCTCAGGGCCCCGAGAAGCAGCATCAGCATGCCGAGCCCGACCATGATGCGGAACGACCAGAACACGATCGGCACCGGCGGCCAGTCCGTCCGGGGCAGGCTGTCGAGGCCGGCCAGCGGCGCGTCCAGGCTGTGCTTGAGCACCAGCGAGGACAGCTTCGGGATCTCCACCGCGTAGCGGACCGTGCCGGCCTCCTGGTCGGGCAGGCCGAACAGCACCAGGGGCGCCCCGTCCGGATGGCTCTGGAAGTGGCCCTCCATGGCCATGACCTTGGCGGGCTGGTGCTCCAGCGTGTTGAGGCCGTGGGCGTCGCCGGCGAGGATCTGGGCCGGCGCCACCAGGGCGGCCATCCACATCGCCATCGAGAACATCGTCCGGGCCGCCGGGTTGGCCCGGTCGCGCAGCAGGTGCCAGGCGCCGACCGCGCCGACCACGAGCGCGGTGGTCAGGTAGGCCGCCAGCACCATGTGGACGAGCCGGTACGGGAAGGACGGGTTGAACACGATCGCCCACCAGTCCAGCGGCACGAACTGGCCCTCGGCGTTGGTGCCGTACCCCGCCGGCGTCTGCATCCACGAGTTCACCGACAGGATCCAGAACGCCGAGAAGAAGGTCCCGAACGCCACCATCAGGGTCGCGGCGAAGTGCAGGCGTGGGCCGACCTTGCGCATGCCGAACAGCATCACCCCCAGGAAGCCCGCCTCCAGGAAGAAGGCCGACAGCACCTCGTAGGCCATCATCGGGCCGAGCACCGGGCCGGTCTTGTCGGAGAAGACCGACCAGTTGGTGCCGAACTGGTAGGACATCACCAGGCCGGAGACGACGCCCATGGCGAACGCGATGGCGAAGATCTTCAGCCAGTACTTGAACAGGTCCATGAAGACCTGCCGGCCGGTGGCGAGCCACAGGCCCTCCAGCACGGCCAGAAAGCTCGCCAGCCCGATCGAGAAGGCCGGGAACACGATGTGGAACGCCACCGTGAAGCCGAACTGGATGCGGGCGAGAATCAGGGGATCGAGGGTGTCGAGCACGATGGGTCTCCCGGCTCGGGATCTGCGACTCGGCTTATAGCATTTTCAGAAATTTCTGAAATGTCGATCATGACAGGACAGCCATCGCGGCGACGCCGGGCCTGGACGCGCGCGCTCCGACGCGGCAGGCTCGGCGCGATTCCCCAAAACGGCCGGGCGCTTGCAAGTCGGGTGCCCACCCGCGCGCCGCGCTGCGCCGCTCCCCGGACACCAGGAGACCCCTCGCTCCATGCTCGAACCCGCTGCCGCCGCCCTCGACATGCCCCTCGACCTGTCCGCCGCGCTCTCGGAGCGCATCCGCGGCATCGGCACGAGCCAGATCGGCCTGGTGGCGGATCGCGGCCGGGACGACCCGGACGTGGTCAAGCTCTGGATCGGCGAGGGCGACCTGCCGACGCCGCCGTTCATCGTCGAGGCGGCGCACCGGGCGATGCAGGCCGGGCACACCCGCTACACCACCTCGCTCGGCCTGCCGGCCCTGCGGGCGGCGCTCGGCACCTACCACGCCCGGCACTGGGGGGTGGACGTCCCGGCGGACAGGTTCGCTGTCACGGCCGGCGGCATGAACGCGATCATGCAGGCCGCGCAGGCGCTGCTGGAGCCGGGCGACGAGATCATCATCCCTTCCCCGGCCTGGCCGAACCTCGCCGAGGCGGTCCGCATCACCGGCGGGGTGCCGGTGACGGTGCCCTACCGGATCCAGCCGGACGGGCGCTTCACGCTGCCGCTCGCCGACATCGTGGCGGCGCTGACGCCGCGCACCCGGGTGATCATGGTCAACTCGCCCTCGAACCCCACGGGCTGGACCATGCCGCTTTCGGAGATGACGGCGCTTCGCGACCTCGCCCGCGCGCGCGGCCTGTGGATCCTGTCGGACGAGGTCTACGCACACTTCACCTACGGCAACCAGATCGCGCCGTCCTTCCTGCAGATCTGCACGGAGGACGACCGGCTGATCGTGACCAACACCTTCTCGAAGAACTGGGCGATGACCGGCTGGCGCGCCGGCTGGGTGATCTTCCCCCGGGGCCTGGCGCCGACCTTCGCCAAGCTCGGCCAGTACAGCACCACCTCGATCCCGACCTTCATCCAGCACGCCTGCGTCGCGGCGCTCGACGAGGGCGACGGCTTCATCCGCACGATGGTCGACCGCTGCGCCGAGGCGAGGGGGATCCTGGTGGAGGGGCTGGCGCGCCTGCCCGGGGTCACGGTGGCGCCGCCGGAGGGCGCCTTCTACCTCATGCCCCGGATCGCCGGCGACGAGCCGAGCCTCGACCTGGCGTTCCGACTGCTGCGCGACGCCAAGGTCGGCGTCGCCCCGGGCACCGCCTTCGGCCCCGCGGGCGAGGGCCTGATCCGCATCTGCTTCGCCATCAGCCCGGACTTGGCGCGGGAGGCGGTGCGGCGGTTGTCGGGGGTGTTGGGACGGGGTTCGGCCTTAGGCGCCTGAACCACCGCATCCACCCTCCCCCCTCTGCGGGGGAGGGTGGCCCCTGCATCAGCAGGGGTCGGGAGAGGGGAACCCGGTGTCCGGAAGAGGCAGAGCGGGCGTGCGAGCCAGAGCTTTCTCCGGCCGCGTCGCTCCCCTCTCCCGACCCGCTTCGCGGGCCACCCTCCCCCGCAGAGGGGGGAGGGAAAGCCGCGCGTCCGTCGGACCGCGGCCCGCCGCTAGCAAATAACCCTCACCGCCCCCAGCGCAGCACCAGCGCATCGTTGCGCCGGGCCAATTCGATCAGCGCCGTGCGGGTATCCGGGTGGAGCGGCTGGAGCGGCAGGCGGGCGGTCTCGTGGGCGATGACGCCGCCCTCTGCCATCAGCGCCTTGCAGGCCAACAGGCCGCATTGCCGGTTCTCGTGGTTGATCAGCGGCAGCCAGCGCGCATAGGCGTCGAGCGCCTCGCTCCGGCGGCCGGCCGCGTAGGCGTCGGTGATCTGGCGGATGCCGTCCGGATAGGCGCCGCCGGTCATCGCCCCGGTGGCGCCGGCATCGAGGTCGGCCATCAGGGTGATCGCCTCCTCGCCGTCCCAGGGGCCGATTACCGCGTCGCCGCCCTGCGCGATCAGCTCGCGCAGCTTGCCGGCGGCTCCGGGGGTCTCGATCTTGAAGTAGGAGACGTGCTCGATCTCCCGGGCCATGCGGGCCAGGAACGCGGCCGAGAGCGGCGTGCCGGCCACCGGCGCGTCCTGGATCATGATCGGGATCGCGATCGCGTCCGAGACGCCGCGGAAGAAGTCGTAGACGCCGATGTCCGGCACCCGGATCGTGGCGCCGTGATAGGGCGGCATGACCATCACCATGGCGGCCCCCGCCTCTTGCGCCCGGCGCGAGCGCTCGGCGCAGACCTGGGTGGCGAAGTGCGTGGTCGTCACGATCACCGGCACCCGGCCGGCGACGTGGTCGAGCACCGCGTCCATCACGGTCTCGCGCTCGGCGTCGGTGAGGACGAACTGCTCGGAGAAGTTGGCCAGGATGCAGATCCCGTGGCTCCCGGCCTCGATCATGAAGTCGATCGCCCGGCGCTGTCCGTCGAGATCGAGGGCGCCCGCGGCGTCGAACACCGTGGGGGCGACCGGGAAGACGCCCCGGTAGGGCTGGGCAGGCGAGCTCATGCGCGATCCTCCGCCGAGGCGGCCCCCGGCTCACAGCGATAGACCATTGCGTGCCGCCACCGGGACGAGAGGCCAGCCCCGGATCGACACCACGCCGGCACTGTGCCGAAGGATCATCCAAGATCAACGCCCGTCCCGGCGCCGGCTCGACAAAAGCCGCGCTCTGTTTGCGATGTGCCCGGGCCGGCCGCGCAAGCCTTGGGCGACGGCGACAACCCGGTCCGGCCGCAAGAAATCTTATTCCCTACCCACAGCGCATGGGATTGATCATCACCCGGTCATGCGGGAGCCGCGCGGCGGGGTCCGGGATCCGAGAACATCAGTCGATCAAGGTCTTGCGCCGTCGAGGCCCCGTGTTCCCGCCGATCCGGGCCGTCCGGGGCGGCGCGCCCCCCGAAGAACCAAACACCTGGAACCGTGCGGCCCACTGGAAGACTCTGCTTTCAGGCGACGGAGCCGCCCCGACTCGGCGTAGGCGCCGCGCGCCCCGCTTGGTATAGGGCTCTCGGCCCGGCCCGGTCGGCGACGAAGCGGCGACGAGCCACCCCGGTTTTCCAATCCGCGTGTCGCGACAGAACCGTCCTGGACGATCTTGCCGGACGGGCGGCGGGGATCCGGGTCCGTGGTTTCAACGCTTTCGCTCTGGAGTTCGTCGTGATGCGTCTTGTCCCCGCCGCCCGCGCGGCCGTCTTCGCCGCGGCCGCCCTGCTCCTCGGCGTCTCCGCGCGGGCCGACGACCTCGACGCGATCCGAGCCGCCAAGACCCTGCGGATCGGCACCGAGGGGACCTACGCGCCGTTCTCCTTCCACGACGCCTCCGGGGCGCTGGCCGGGTTCGACGTGGAGATCGGCCGCAAGGTGGCGGACAAACTCGGCGTCGCGCCGCAATTCCTCGAAGGCAAGTGGGACGGCCTGATCGCCGGGCTCGACGCCAAGCGCTACGACGTGGTGATCAACCAGGTCGGCATCACCAAGGAGCGCCAGGCGAAGTTCGATTTCTCCGAGCCCTATATCCGCTCCCGGGCGGTGCTGATCACCCGCGCCGACACCGGCACGATCAAGGGGTTCGCCGACCTCAAGGGCAAGAAATCCGCCCAGAGCCTGAGCAGCAACTTCGCGCGGCTCGCCACCGAATCCGGGGCCGAATTGGTCGGCACCGACGGGTTCGACCAGTCGATCCAGCTGGTCATCACCGGCCGCGCCGACGCGACCATCAACGACAACCTGTCCTTCCTCGACTTCCACAAGCAGAAGCCGAACGCCCCCGTGAAGATCGTCGCCCAGAAGGACGACGCCGACGCGTCCGGCATCCTCCTGCGCAAGAACAACCCCGACCTGAAGGCCGCCCTCGACAAGGCGCTGGCCGAGATCAAGGCCGACGGCAGCTACGCGGCGATCGCGCAGAAATATTTCGGGGCGGACGTGTCTCGATAGGCGGGTCATCGCCTGAAGGGCGCGGCTGAACACGCGCCCTCACCGGGCTACGATGTTCGCACATCGCAATTCGGACCGTCGGCGGCGGGAAGAGAAGTCCCTTTCGAGGCAGACACGCCCCCTCTCTCCCCCCTTTGCGGGGGAGGGAGACGCGCCTGGGTCCAGCCGTCGCTTCATCCGGCTACGATGTCCGAACATCGTAGCCCGCACGGGAGAGCGGACCCGCGCCTTGTCCGGACAGGTGTGAGCCCGTCAGCCCCCGCCGGGCGGGTTCGGTCACCGAACCGTATTCCCCCGACAGGCGCGGGCGATCCGAAACCGACCCGAAAAATCCCCCGCGCGATCCGCGGCGCAAACCCGTATAGACCGTCGCCCGATCCCGCAGGAAACACCGTCCCGTGCCGCACTGGCTCGACCTCATGCTCCAGTCGCTCGGGCCGCTGCTCGGAGCCTGTCTCCGGTTCACCGTGCCGCTGACGCTCATCGCCTTCGGGCTCGGGCTGAGCCTCGGCCTGGCGGTGGCGCTCGCGCGCCTGTTCGGCCCGCGCCCGGTGGCGGCGCTCGCCTGGACCTATGTCTGGATCTTCCGGGGCACGCCGCTGCTGGTGCAGCTGTTCGTGATCTTCTACGGCCTGCCGAGCGCCGGCATCCTGATCGACGCCTTCCCGGCCGCGGTGATCGGCTTCACGCTCAACGTCGGCGCCTACGCGTCCGAGATCGTGCGCGCCGCCATCGCGTCGATCCCGAAGGGCCAGTGGGAGGCCGCCTACGCCACCGGGATGACCCCCGCCCAGGCCCTGCGCCGCACGATCCTGCCCCAGGCGGGGCGGGTGGCGGTGCCGTCCCTGTCCAACAGCTTCATCGCGCTCGTGAAGGACACCTCGCTCGCCGCCGCGATCACCGTGCCGGAGATGTTCCAGGCGGCCCAGCGCATCGTGGCGGTGACCTACGAGCCGCTGATCCTCTACGCCGAGGCGGCGCTGATCTACCTCGTGCTGTGCTCGGGCCTGTCCTGGCTGCAGGGCGGGCTGGAGCGGCGCCTCGGGCGCTACGGCGGCTACCTGGAGGCGCGCGCGTGATCGCCCTCCAGGCCATCGAGAAGCGCTTCGGCGACACCCCGATCCTGCGCGGCATCGACCTGACGGTCCCGGAGGGGAAGGTCACCGCGCTGATCGGCCCGTCGGGCTCGGGCAAGTCGACCCTGCTGCGCTGCGTGAACCTGCTCGAGATCCCGCAGGCCGGCACGCTGGTGCTCGGCGACCAGCGCCTCACCTTCCGGCCCGGCACGGCGCCGGCCCGGCGGGACCTGCTGGCGGTGCGGCGCCAGACCGGCATGGTGTTCCAGAACTTCCAGCTGTTTCCCCACCGCACGGTGATCGAGAACATCACCGAGGGGCTGATCACGGTCGGCAAATGGCCCCGGGCCGCGGCCCGGGTCCGGGCGCTGGAATTGCTGGCGCGGGTCGGCCTCGCCCACAAGGCCGAGGCGTGGCCGGCGAGCCTGTCGGGCGGCCAGCAGCAGCGGGTGGCGATCGCCCGGGCGCTCGCCCCCTCCCCGCGCCTGCTGCTGTGCGACGAGCCGACCTCCGCCCTCGATCCCGAACTCGCCGCCGAGGTGGTGGACGTGCTGGCCGGCCTCGCCCGCGAGGGCATGACCATGCTGATGGCGACCCACGACCTGCGCCTCGCCCGGCGGGTCGCCGACACGGTGGTGTTCCTCGACGGCGGCGCGCTGGTGGAGCAGGGACCGCCGGCCGAGCTGTTCGCCCGGCCCGCCGACCCGCGCACCCGCCGCTTCGTCCAGACCCTGCTCGGCGAGGCCGGCGCCTGAGGCTCAGCCGGACAGGCAGCGCAGGCTCAGCAGGTCGTCGAGGGTGAGTGCGGTGCCGAACACCAGCGGCCGCCAGGCCGGCATCGTCGCCAGGACCAGGCCGGCCCCGAGCACGAGCCAGGGAACCAGGGACGGCCGGGCCCGGGTCGTCAGAGCACTGCGCCGACGCCTCACGCCGCCCCCTCCCGGCGGCCCGCCCGGACCAGCAGCCAGCCGGCGACCAGCATGGCGACGCCCCAGACCAGGAACCCGACATCCCAGAAGATCCACTGGTCCCGGGGCATCGTCTCGTTGACGTGGTGGGCGCCGAGGATCTCGTGGTCGATCACGCCCTCGACGAGGTTGAACAGGCCCCAGCCGATCAGCAGCGAGCCGGCCAGCAACCTGTTCGACCAGGCCAGGTGCTCCCGGTGGGCGGCGCGCCACAGGATGAACAGCCCGAGCACCACGAACACGTAGGTGGCGCTGTGGAAGATCCCGTCCCAGCGGGTGTTGAGCTCGAGGTTCGGGATCGAATCGATCGGGTACCAGCTGCTCACCATGTGGTGCCATTGCAGGATCTGGTGCAGCACGATCCCGTCGAAGAAGCCGCCGAGCCCCAGCCCGAACAGGATCCCGGCGCTGAGCGGAAACGAGCGGATTTCGGATGCCGCCGCCGTCATGACACGGCCGAGGAGCGGGCGGCGGTCCCGGGCGCGTCGTCATCGGCCGTGGACACCAGCCGGAAATAGAGGCCCAGCCCCCCCAGGAACACCGCCAGCCCCAGCCAGGTCGCCGTGGCGGCGAAGCCCGGCCCCATGATCGCCAGCGCCGCGCTGTGCCCGGCGATGAGGTCGGCGCCGGCCAGCAGCACGCCGACGCAGCTTTCCCCGACCAGGAACCCCGAGGCCAGGAGCACGCCCCGGCGGCGGGCGGCGGCGAGCACGGTATCCCGCCGGTCGCCCCGGACCCGGCGGCGCAGGCGGCGCTCGGCGAGCCAGCCCAGGATGCCGCCGATGGCGATCGTCACCTCGACGGAGAGCGGCAGGTACATGCCGATCCCCACGGTGAGCGCCGGGAAGGTGAGGTTGCGGCGCTTCAGCCACGCCTCGGCCGCCACCAGGACGATGCCGAGCCCGGCGCCGATCAGCACCATGGTCCAGGGCAGCGCGCCGTGCGTGATGCCCTGCGCGATCTGGGTCATCAGGGCGGCCTGAGGCGCCGGCAGGGCGCTCGCCGGGTCGAGCCCCTCCCGCGAGGGTGCGCCGACGAAGCCGTAGGCCTGGTAGAGCAGCGACAGCAGCGGCGCGATCACCAGGGCGCCGACCCCGACGCCGATGACCAGCGCGACCTGCTGGTGCCACGGGGTGGCACCCACCACCTGTCCGGTCTTGAGGTCCTGCAGGTTGTCGTTGGCGATCGACGCGGTCGTCACGATGACGGCGGTGAGCAGCAGCGCCATGCCGGTGACGAACCGGTCGCCCTCGGGGCCGGTCGCGTGGCCCAGCAGCAGCGGCAGCAGCAGCGCGGTCGCCATGGTGGTGAGGATCCCGATCCCGGAGATCGGGCTCGACGAGGAGCCGAGCAGGCCCGCGAGGTAGCCGCAGGCGGCGGCCATGAGGAAGCCGAACAGCACCATGAACAGCGTCGCCGCGACCGCGAAGACGATCAGCGTGCCGCCCAGCCCGGCCGGCTGAGCGAAGTCGGCAAACAGCAGCGCCAGCGGCACGCACAGGGCCAGCGCCCCGCCCGCGACCCAGGTGATCGGCAGGTCCCGCTCCTCGCGCGGGTGGTCGGCGCCGAGGCCGCCGCCGGCCGACGACAGGGCCGTGCGGATGCTGGCCGCGATCGGGCGGGCGAGCGAGGCCACCGTCCACAGGCCGCCCACCGCGATGATCCCGGCCCCCATCAGGCGTACCTGCTCCGACCAGACCGCCTCGGCGGCCTGCCCGGCGGTCTTGCCCGGATCGGGCGAGAGCGCGGTCAGGATCGGGACGGCGATGCCCCAGGCGATCAGCACGCCGGTCAGCAGCGCGAGGCACGCCCCGATGCCCACGAGATAGCCGACGCCGACCAGCGCCAGGGAGAACCCGGTCCCGGTGCGGAAGGCGGCGCCCCCGAGGCTGATCGCGCCGGAGAGCCCCTCGCCCAGGAGCTTCAGCCCCGTGGTGGCGAGCCCGACGATTCCGGCCGCCCCGGCGGCGGCCAGCAGGTCGCGCAGGCCGTGGCCGCCCTCCTCCTCGTGGCCGGTCTTGAGCACCTCGGCTGCGGCGATGCCCTCCGGGTAGGGCAGGTCGCTGCCCGAGACCAGCGCCCGCCGCAACGGGATCGAGAACGCCACGCCGAGCAGGCCGCCCAGGGCGCAGACCGCCGTGGTCTGCCAGAACGGGAAGCCGTGCCAATGCCCGATCAGGACGAGACCCGGCAGGACCAGGATCACGTTGCACAGGGTGCCGGCCGCCGAGGCCTGGGTCTGGACGATGTTGTTCTCGAGGATGCCGGCGCCGCCCATCAGCCGGAACGCGCCCATCGACAGCATTGCGGCCGGGATCGAGGACGAGAACGTCATCCCGGTCTTCAACCCCATGTAGAGGTTGGCCGCCATGAAGACGATCGTGATGGCGGCCCCGAGCACGATGCCGCGCAGGGTCAACTCCGCCTGATGCGCCTGAGCGGTCGAGGTTTTCGGCCCGGTCTCGGTCTTTGGCGCGGTCTCGGGCGCCAGTCTAGGACTGGTGGCGTCCATTCTGCCCCCATGCTGTCGTCCCGCAAACCACCGCAGTCGCGAAAGCTATCCCGCCTGCGGCGTTGCGACGGGGTCGGGAGGGGAACGGGACGGGGA
>NZ_VRVA01000041.1:0-42772 GCF_008039945.1 Methylobacterium sp. WL64 | reverse complement strand
CGGCGCCTGAAACCAGCCATCAATGGCGTGGGTAATTACTCTCACGGCTCAGCCGCTCAAGATCACTTCGGCTTATCCCAGGAGGAAATCAGCGAAACCCAACCCGCGCAAGGGGGTGGGTAATTACTATCTGAAGCCTTACAAGAAGCTTCTCGTCGATGTCACTGCATCGGGATCCGCGCTGATCCCTGCGCTCAAACTCGGCAACATGCTGTTCAAAGCATTGGAAGCATCCGGCCACCGTGTCGTACTCGCGTCCGCCGGGCAGTCACTCAGACGCACATTTCCCGAGGAGCGGGAGGAAGGCGGTGGGCCGCGAGAGCGCTGGCAATATTCTGATCTTTGGTCCCCCGCACGGCCGACGATCGTGTATGTCGGTGATGTTGCTGTCGGGCTCTCTATTGTCGAGATATCTGAGTTGGTCATGCAGCATCGCACCAACAAAAGTCGTTACATCCGAGAGAGCGAACATATTCCACCGCGAGGTCGCTTGCTTGACGATCGCTGGATGGCGGCTCGTGCCGTACCCTTCGGCCGGTTTCGTATTGTGGCCTATTCTCCCTATGTGCAAGTCGACTGGTGTGAGCAGTGGCAGGACACGAAGACCGTGCCGCTGCATACTCAGATTGGATCCGTTGTCCAGGCAATTGAGGCGATGGCGCCCGCACTTATCGAAAAGGTTAGGCAGGCGGACCGCGAGGCTGAATTCCGTCGTCAGAAGTGGTTAGAGGAGGTGGAGCGGCAGCATCGCGAGGAAGATCGCAAGCGGGTAGCTCAGTCTATGATCGACAGTCAGACCGAGCTTCGAGAAATGATCGCCCAATGGTCGCACCTCGTCAGCGTCGAGCAATTTTTGAGGCTCATCAGGGAGCGAGCAGAATGCCTTGCGGGTGAGGATAAGGAACGGGTTCTTTCGCGCCTCAATCTCGCACTGGATTTCATCGGCGCTAAGGACCCGCTCGAATTCTTCTGCATGTGGAAGACGCCGGAAGAGCGGTACGCGCCGCGCTACACGACTTTAGACGGCGGGTGATAGGCAAAGCTAAAGGCAAGCCGAGGACTGTCGCAACACTTTTGCGAAACCTATCGTTCAGTAGTGCGCCCGTTGACGCCGTAAAGTTGAACTCGATAGCACTCCGGAAACAGACGATTCGTCAGTCAAGATTTCTACTCTGGGGGCGCCTGAAATTGACATTGGGCTCACGCGGTCTGAACCGCCGCTCGTGACCCTTCTCGGGCTTTCGAAGCGTTTGCTTGCCGGCAGTCTGGGCACCCTCTACGGCCGAACCTGGCCGATAGCAGCACGTCCGCTTTGTGGCTTTGCACAGGTGGAAGCCGACACGCCGTTATCGACCTACCTTCGCTGCGAAAGCGTGTTCGGCCCTGGCCCTGGCCCGCCGCTGCGGCTCCGGAACAAGGCCTCAACCCTTCACGGCCCGTGCCCCGATTTCGCCGAACAGCTGGGCACGAGACAGATTCAGGACCTGTACTCATACGCCGTTGCATTTAATAATTAACCGGTCTATTTCTAAATCATGAAGCCCGAATCGGTCTCAGCAGTCACGGTACGTAAGAGGGGCCGGCCCCCGCGGCCGGAACCAGCCTACGGCATGTCGCGGGAGGCCTTGATCCGGGCCGGCGTCGCGCTTTTGTCGGAGAAGGGATACTCGGCTACCGGCCTCGATGAGGTCTTACGCATCGCCGGTGTGCCGAAGGGTTCGTTCTACCACTACTTCGCGAGCAAAGACGTCTTCGGTGCCGAACTCGTCGACGCGTACGCGACCTATTTCGCGCGCAAGCTCGACCGTTGGTTGCTCGACGAAAGCACGGCCCCACTCCAGCGCATCAGGAACTTCGTCGCCGACGCGCGTGTCGGTATGGCGCGCTACGAGTTCCGCCGCGGCTGCGTAGTCGGCAATCTCGGGCAAGAGATGAGTGCCCTGCCGGAGCTTTTCCGGGACCGCCTACATGGGGTTCTGCTGGACTGGCAGACGCGGACGGAGCGCTGTCTCCGAGATGCTCAGTCCGCCGGTGAGATCGCGGCGGACGCGGATTGCACGGCGCTGGCGGCTTTCTTCTGGATCGGCTGGGAGGGCGCGGTCCTCCGCGCAAAACTCGAGCGCAGCCCTGAGCCCCTCGACCTCTTCGCCAACCTGTTCTTAGCCAATCTGGCGCGCTGAGCGCCCCCCGCGGAGTGCACCGTATGTTCAAGGCGATTGTGATTGAAAAGGACGAGGCTGGCTACCGTGCCGACTCGCGCGAGATCGACGAAGCGCAACTGCCTGAAGGCGACGTCACCGTCGATGTCGACTACTCGACGCTCAACTATAAAGATGGACTCGCGATTACCGGCAAGGGCCCGGTCGTGCGCAAGTTTCCGATGGTGCCGGGCATCGACTTCGCCGGCACCGTCCGCGAGTCTCGGAATCCCGACTACAAGACGGGTGATCAGGTCATCCTCAACGGCTGGGGCGTCGGCGAGACCCACTGGGGTGGGCTGGCACAGGTCACGCGCGTCAAGGGTGAATGGCTGGTCCCGCTGCCCGAGGCGTTCACGCCGCGCCGAGCGATGTCCATCGGCACCGCCGGCTACACTGCGATGCTGTGCGTGATCGCGCTCGAACGCCACGGCGTAAGCCCGGACAAGGGCGAGATCATCGTCACCGGCGCGGCTGGCGGCGTCGGCAGCACTGCGGTCGCCCTGCTGTCGCGGCTCGGCTATACCGTCGTGGCGGTAAGCGGACGTTCGGAGGAGGCCGACTACCTCCGCGGCCTCGGCGCAGCCGAGGTGCTCGACCGGGCGGCGTTCTCGCAGGCGGGCAAGCCGCTCGCCCGGGAGCGCTGGGCGGGCGCCGTCGACGTGGTCGGCAGCCACACCCTCGCGAACCTCTGTGCTGCCATGAAGTACCGCGGCGTCGTCACGGCCTGCGGTCTAGCGCAGGGCATGGACCTGCCGGCGAGTGTGGCCCCGTTCATCCTGCGTGGTGTCAGCCTGATCGGCATCGACAGCGTGATGTGCCCGCGGCCTGAGCGGCTTGAAGCCTGGGGCCGGCTTGTCCGTGACCTGGATCCGGCCAAGCTCGACGCAATCACGGACGAGATTGGCCTGACGGATGTTGTTGCTACCGCAGAACGCCTGATGGCGGGCCAGGTACGCGGCCGTATGGTCGTTGACGTCAATCGCTAGTGGTCTCGACCCGACGCGGCGGTTCGGCTGCTGGAATACCTGTCGAGAGTTCGAGGAAGATCTGAATACGATGATTTGACGACCAGCGCGGCGCCGCCGCCGGACTGACTAAAAAAACCGCAGTCCGATCATGACAATGGAGGAACGACCATGAAGGGTGTATTTACCCTGGCGATGCTATTCGGCGGCACGGCTGCTGCGTACGCCGACCCGCTGCCGACCTTTCGCATCGGCGTGCTGAACGACCAGTCCGGCCTCTACGCCGACATCGCTGGCCCCGGCTCGGTCGAGGCCGCGCGCATGGCCGTCGAAGACTTCAAGCCGGAGGACAAAGGCTTCCGCGTCGAGGTTCTCTCGGCCGACCACCAGAACAAGGCCGACGTCGGCGCAGCCATCGCGCGGCGCTGGTTTGACGTCGACCGCGTAGACGCCATCGTCGACGTGCCGACCTCGTCGGTAGCGCTCGCCGTGTCGAACATCGCCAGCGAAAAGGACAAAGCCTTCCTGATCGCCAGCGCCGGTTCCTCGGATCTGACCGGCAAGAACTGCACCCGCACGAACGTCCACTGGACCTACGACACTTGGGCGCTGGGCAACAGCACCGCGCGCGCGGTGATCAAGCAAGGCGGAAAATCTTGGTATTTTCTCACTACCGACTATGCCTTCGGCCACGCCCTCGAGCGTGACGCGACTGAAGCCGTGACGAAGGCCGGCGGCAAGTCCCTCGGGCACGTCCTCGCCCCGTTCCAGAGCACCGACTACTCCTCCTACCTGCTCCAGGCTCAGGGCAGTGGGGCGCAGGTCGTAGCGCTCGCCAACTCCGGCGGAGACACTATTAACGCCATTAAACAAGCCTCAGAGTTTGGACTTACAGATGGCGGCCAAAAGCTTGTGGCACTCCTGGCCTTCATCTCGGATATTCACTCGGTTGGCTTGAAGGTCGCCCACGGCCTGACCCTGACCGAGGCGTTCTACTGGGATCTCAACGACGGCACGCGCGCCTGGGCGAAACGGTTCGCGGCCCGCAGTGGCGGTCGCTATCCGACCATGAACCAGGCGGGCACTTATGCCTCGATGCTCCACTGGATGAAGGCAGTTGCCGCCATCGACAAGGACAAGGCGCATCACGGCACCGACGTTGTCGCGCAGATGAAGTTAATGCCGACCGACGACGCGCTGTTCGGGCACGGTTCGATTCGTGCCGACGGTCGTACCATCCACGACCTCTACCTGTTCCAGGTCAAGAGCCCGGCGGAATCGAAGGGTTCGTACGATTACTACAAGCTCCTCGATACCATCCCCGGTGACCAAGCGTTCCGGCCCATCGCCGACGGGGGCTGTTCCCTCGTTGCCCACACGGCCGCCAAGTAAGGCGCTGAGGCCATGGCGCTTCCTGACGTCGTCGACACCGCGGCTACCACCGGCAAACGGACAGCGATTGTGCTGCTGCTCCTCAGCGAGGTGGCCGCGATGGCGACGTGGTTCGCGACCACGGCCTCTATCGGGGTAATTCGCACGCATTGGCCTCTGAGCCCCTTCCAAGAGGCCCTGCTCACCAACAGTGTGCAGGCAGGATTCGTCGCCGGCACCCTGGTCAGTGCTTTGTTCGGCCTCGCCGACCGGTTTGACCTGCGCCGGCTGTTCTGCGGGTGCGCTGTAGTGGCGGGCTTTGCCAACTTGGCGATGCTGGCCTTCGAGCCGACTTCGCCGGTGGTGCCACTGCTGCGCTTCGTGACCGGAGCCTGCATGGCCGGCGTCTACCCAGTCGGCATGAAGATCGCCGCGACCTGGGCGGTGGGCGATTTAGGGCTGCTGATCGGCCTGCTGGTGGCCGCACTCACTCTCGGCTCGGCGCTGCCGCACCTCGTCGCCGCGTTCGGCCAGCTCGACTGGCACCTGCCCGTGTTCGGCGCAGCGTTGGGTGCGCTCCTGTCGGCGGCCCTGATTCGCTTTGTACGCCTCGGCCCGCTTCGGTCCGAGGCGCCGCCCCTGCGCCTGGAAAACGCGCTGGAGGCATGGCGTAACCGCGGCGTGCGGCTCGCCAACCTCGGCTACCTCGGCCACATGTGGGAGCTCTACGCGATGTGGGCGTGGATCGGCGCCTTCATGGCGGCGAGCTTTCGGGAACGCTACGGCAACGCTCCGCCATTCCCCCCAGAACTCGCATCCTTCGCCGTAGTGGCAGCTGGAGCATTTGGCGCCATGCTTGGTGGCTGGGCAGCGGACCGGTTCGGACGCACCCTGGTCACCGGCGCCTCGATGCTCGCCAGCGGCTGCTGCGCCATCGCGGTCGGCTTCCTATTCGGCGGCCCTGCCTGGGCGGTGCTGTCGGTGGGCGTGCTCTGGGGCGTGGCGGTGATCGCAGACTCGGCGCAGTTCTCCGCTGCGGTGAGCGAGCTCAGCGACCGCCGACTGATCGGCACGATGCTGACCGTCCAGACCTGCGTGGGCTTCCTGCTGACGCTCGTCAGCATCCAGCTCATCGCCTTCGCAGGCACCTACCTCGGCTGGCGTTTCGCCTTCGCGCTGCTCGCGATCGGGCCGTTCCTCGGGCTGGTCTCGATGCTGCGGTTGCGACGCCTTCCTGAGGCCGCGCGACTGGCCGGAGGACGCAAGTGACAACGAGAGGGAATCCGTCAATGGCCTTCACGACAATCACTTACGAGACGCTCGCGCCGGTGGCCCGGATCACGCTGAATCGTCCGGAGCGAACCAACGCGATCAGTGCGACCATGCTCGACGAACTCGCGCTGGCGATGGACGCGGCAGAGGCCGACGCTGCGGTGCGCGTCGTGATCGTGCGCGGGGCCGGGACGGCTTTCTCTTCGGGCTTTGATCTCAAGGACCAGATGGCGTTGCGCCCCGAGGGCGTGAGCCAATGGCGCCCGATCCTGCGCAAGGACTTCGACGTGCCGATGCGCTTCTGGCACTGCCCGAAGCCGACGATCGCGGCGGTGCGCGGCCCGTGCCTCGCGGGTGCCTGCGAGCTGGCGTTGGCCTGCGACCTGACCGTGGCGGCCGAGGACGCCTTCTTTGGCGAGCCGGAGCTGAAGTTTGGGGCCGGCATCGTCGTGATGATCCTGCCGTGGATCGTCGGTCCGAAGGTGGCCAAAGAGATCATCCTGACGGGTGAAGACCGGATCCCAGCGCGTCGAGCCTACGAGATCGGCATGGTCAATCGGGTAGTCCCCACCGCGGATCTCGACGACAGCGCGATGCATCTCGCCCGGCACATCGCAGCGATCGACCCAAACCTCGTCAAGGAGACAAAGCGGGCGATCAACCGGTCGATCGAGGCGCGCGGTATGCTGGAGTCCCTGGAAACGGCCCTTGACATCGACCTGCTGATCGAGGGCGAAGGGTCGCCTGACAAGCGGGCCTTCATGGACATCGCCCGATCTCAAGGCCTCAAGGCCGCGCTGGCATGGCGCGACAGTCGATTCCCGGGAGTCAGGACATGACCGGGGCGCTCGCAAAGATTATGCGCGAGGGGCTCGCCCTCCCGGGCTGCCGGATAGACGAGCACTCTGGTCCTGGGATGTCGAGGTCGGAGATCGCCGCGCATGCGGACCTTGTGGAAGGATCTCTGCGCGAGGCGGGCGTACGCCCGCACGATCCCGTGCATGTGGCTATCGGCAACCGAGCCCTGGATCTTGGGACGCTGCTCGGCGTCTGGCAGGCGGGGGCCGTCGCGGTGCCCATTCATCGGAACGCCGCACCGCTCACTCGCGCAGCTGTCGAACGGGCGACGCGCGCCCGTTTGCTGATCGACGGGCTAATCTTGGATACGATCGCGGATGAGGACCCACCGGAGCGAGCACTTCTCGACGGGGCCGCGCTCGTGGTCTTCACCTCGGGCAGCACCGGCGCGCCGAAGGGTGTGGTGCTCGGGCACGACGCGCTGGCGCGCAAGCTCGCGGTCCTCGATCATCTGCTGGGCTTCCGCCCGGACGATGTGGTCGTGGTTCCGCTCCAGTTGACCTTCATCTTTGGGATTTGGGCGAGCCTCCTGGCGATCCGCTCAGGGGCGACCCTCGTCCTCGTCCAGAAGTTCACGCACGCGACGCTCGCGAGTCAGCTCGCCGCTGGGGCGACCGTGCTCGCTGCGGTGCCGACCATGCTGCGGGCCTTGCTCGCCGATGGCGCTCCGCCGGGTCCCCAGCTCCGGGCGGTTCTCACCGGCGGCGAGGCCCTCAGCCCGTCTCTTGCTCAGGCGGTCTGCGGCAGCTGGCCGGAGGTCGAGCTCGTCGACCTTTACGGCTCGACTGAGACCGGCTCCTGCGATTTTCACCATCGGTCGGGGGCCGCGAGCGAAGCGGGCTCCATCGGCACACCGACCGAGGGCGTGTCGTTCCGCATCGTCCGGGACGATGGCACGCCGGCATCTGAGGGCGAAGTGGGCGAGCTGCGGATTCGCACTGTGTGCGGCACGCACGGCTACCTCGACAACGCCGAGCTGACCGAGTCCTCATTCGAGGCGGACCACTTCAGAACGGGTGATCTCGCACGCCTGCGCCCGGACGGTCAGGTCGAGATCGTCGGACGCTCCAAGGAGATCATCTCGCGCGGCGGTAATAAGATCTCGCCACTGGAGATCGAGAACGCCCTCTGCGCGCATCCCGACGTCGCTGCAGCCCTGTGCGCTGGCGTTCCTAACGAGCGCCTCGGCGAGGCGATCCACGCGGTCGTCGTACTCAAGCCTGGGCTTGCGCTGACGGTGGATGAACTCTGGCGCTGGGCGTCGGCTAACCTCGAACGCTACAAGGTGCCGGACGTGATCGTCTTCAGTGACATGCTGCCATCTGGTGCGACCGGTAAGGCGAGCCGGGCAATGGTCAGTACGCTCACACTGGTGTCCGCCGATACTTCGACAACCAGCATGCCTCGACTGCCGCTGGTCGATTGAGCATCACATGCTCAAACGCATTCCAATCTAAACCGAAAACGGAGGAAACGATGCCGGTCCAGCATGCTCCCTCGCCCCTGCCCGAGGACGAGGCATGTCCCTGTCGCGAGGGCATGTTCGCGACCCGCGACGCCGACCGACGCCGCTTTCTCTTCGCCGCCGGTTCCGGCATCGCCGCAGCCCTCTCGGCGGGTCCGACTCTGGCCGACGACGCAGTCCCGGCCGGCGCCCGCCATTTCGATGTACCCGATGACCCGACCAAAGAGCAGGGCCGCCCCGTCGCTGCGGATGGCGGATATGGATCACGCTCTCAGTTCGAGAAGGCCGTACGGGTGCGCTACCCGACGCCCAACGAGCACACGTCCTGGTCCTTGACCCCACTCGCCGCGCTTGTCGGAAACATCACGCCCTCTGGGCTGCACTTCGAGCGGCACCATGGCGGCATCCCAACCATCGATCCCGACCACCACAGCCTCGTCGTCCACGGCTTGGTCGGCACCCCGAAGCGGTTCAGCATGGACGACCTTCGGCGGCTGCCGTCCGTGACGCGCAAGCACTTCATCGAGTGCTCTGGCAACGGTTTGACCGAGTGGAAGAAGCCGACGCTCAAGAACGTCCAGGGCACGCATGGACTGCTCAGCACGTCGGAGTGGACCGGCGTGCTCTTCTCGACGTTGGCCCGCGAGGTCGGCCTGCAGGAGGGAGGCGTATGGGTTCTCGCCGAAGGTGCGGACGCAGCCGTGATGACCCGCTCCATCCCAATGGAGAAACTACTCAAGGACGGGATCATCGCCTATGGCCAGAACGGTGAGGCTATCCGACCCGAGCAGGGCTACCCCATGCGCCTGCTACTGCCCGGCTACGAGGGTAACACCCACATTAAATGGCTGCGCCGACTGGAGGTCAGCGACAAACCTTTTATGACTCGCGAGGAGACCTCGAAGTACACGGATTTGATGGGGGACGGCCGCGCACGTCTTTTCTCGCTCGATATGGACGCGAAGTCGGTCATTACCTTCCCGTCCGGCGAAATGCGTCTGCCTGGTCCTGGCATTTACAATGTTACGGGCTTTGCCTGGTCGGGACGTGGGCGCGTACAGGCGGTTGATGTCTCTCTCGATGCGGGCAAGACTTGGTATCCAGCTTACCTCGGCTCCACGCCGGAGCCGATGTGCACGGTGCGTTTCACCTTCCCATGGACCTGGGACGGCACGCCCACCGTGCTACAGAGCCGGTGCTTGGACGAGACCGGCTACGTCCAGCCGACACGCCAGCAGCTGCTTGCCATCCGCGGCGATCACGGCCCATCCGCCTCGATTTACCACCTGAATGCGATCCAGAGTTGGTCCATCGCGAGCACCGGGGAGGTAAGCAATGTTCATGCGTGATCGCGAATATGGCGTCGATTCGAAAGCCGTAGCCCTATTGGTCTTAGCCCTCCTCGCAACACCTGCGGCGTCCCAGACAGCGGCTGATACCCGGCTCGGCGTCGGCAAGCCGATCACCGAAGCCGAACTCGGATCGTACTTCTCGATCCCACCGAGCGGGAAGGGAATGCCGTTGGGGCACGGTAGCCCCCAGGAAGGCGCTATAGTCTTTCAAGAGCACTGCGCAGCATGTCACGGCGACAAGCTTCAAGGCAACATGGCTCCGGGCATCGGTGCAGACCGATTGATCGGTGGCCGCGGTAGTCTTGCGACAGACAATCCTATCAAGACGACTGAAAGTTACTGGCCATATGCCACGACGCTGTTCGACTACGTCAAGCGGGCGATGCCGTTCAATGCGCCAGGCTCACTCACCGATGACCAAGTCTACGCAGTCGTCGCTTACATCCTATCGGAAGGACACATCATCTCGCATGATGAGACGTTGAACGCGACCAGCCTGCCAAAGGTGAAAATGCCCAACCGCGATGGGTTCATCCCTGATCCTCGGCCGGAAATGAGCCTATATCGATAAGACGCAATTATGCGGCTGCACCGCTTCCGAGCAACGACAAAGTGACTTGATATTATTCCCAGCGATGTCTGCTTATTGAATACTGAAACCTGCGCTTTCGTGTCCGGATTGGGCACGACCCCGCAGCTATGCGACCGCTCGTGACCCTTCGGCGTATAGAGCACTGTCCAAGTTATCTGAAACTGTCATCCGTGTTGCGCTACGAGCGACACAGTAAGCATCTTAATATCATGACTGCTACGGCTTGTTTTGCTTCGACAACGGCGTCCCCCAATCGACGATTGAGAGGTCGAGCGGTAGGGCTTTGTGCATTGCCGATGGTGGCGTTTTCCTAGCTAGGCGCAGCGGTGAGCCAGTCGCCTCAGCGTCATCAAAGCCAGCAGTCCCTCCATCGACCGTAGCTGGAATGGTAAGGATCTCGAACACGTAAGGCAAACCGTCCGCGAGAAGTCCGTTCGGACCATCCATAACGTGCAAGTGAAGATGTGGCGCTTGGCTTTTGCCGCTGTTGCCAACCTTGCCAAGGAGGTCACCGCGTTTGACATGATCGCCGACGGCTGGGCCGACACTTCCGGGCTTGAGATGGGCGTATAGAACGAACGCTCCGCTAGCGATGTTCATGATAATGAAGTTACCGTCCGCTTCGCCGATCGGCAGATTTGACGGCAGCGCGCCTGGTGTTTGATCAGGCAAGTCGTTGCGCGAACCAACCACCGTGCCGTCCGCCACGGCCAGCACCGGCTCTCCGTAGATGCGGTAGCTCTTTACGTCCTTCAGATCACCGCGCACGATCCGGTGCTCGTCATCAATCTTTTCCCAGTCGATTGCGTAACGCTGTGCCAAGCGAAACGCCCCGTTGAGTGGCAGGAGGGCTCGGACATGTCGAACTGAATCGCAGCAGCCATCCCCGACGACGTAGCCACTGCCGTGCAGCGGCGCCGCGAGGACAGGCAAAACTTGATCGATGACCGGGGTTCTCGCGATCTGCATCGACAGATCGGCCTTCAGAGGCTCGGCGAATCCTTCGACGTCGTGAACGAGCGTCTCAGGAATACGCTCGCCCGCCTGCAGGGTGAGATGAAGAAAGACGATCCCGAACTGATAAGCTCCCAGCGACGCCGTCGCGTTTCCCCGACGACCACCAAGCGACAATCGCTCACCGATGGCTTCCCGATCGAGCGCCAGGAGCGGCCGTTTTGAGCTACCGTCCACCACGACAAGACGCTTGAGGTCGAACCGCCCATCCAGCACATTCGAGAGGCGTAGTTCGTAGACGAGGTGATTGAGGCCATCCGACATGGGAACGACGCGTGGAGTTGTCAGTGCATCGGCAATGAGTGGTGTCATGACGGGCACCGTAGAGGCGGCCGGTTGTGCGGTTTCGGCGGCTTGCACCGATCCGCAAAACAGAGGGGCGATGATGGCTACAGCGTGGGCAGGAGGCAGGGAGCGCATGAAAATCCTCTAAGCTGCGGTAGCCGCTCAGCACGCCACAGCGGCCGTTTGAACGAAATAAGAGAAGCCAGAACGGTTTTACTGATACCTGCATTTTCGAGCAGATCACCTGGAAACTGGAAACCGCGCGAACACGACGTTTGTTTGCAATGGCACGACGACCATCGGTCCGGACCTCCAGCGTGGTGAATGTCGCCGGGCGAGATCACGCATCACTTTGGACTAGTCGCCGTTCACTCAACCTTGCGACGCGAGCGCTCGAGGATGCTAACGTCCAGATCTGGCCGTAAGCAGAATGGCCGCTTCAGAGAAGGTCGGCCGGAAAAGCGGACGGCCTCCTATCAACCCGACGCAGTCGTTCACGCGCGGCCGTGCTGCTCCAGTAAACGGACGTATGTTCCGCCGCTACTCTGGCAGTGAAGCGCACATCTCAATCATCTACGATGCAACCGACATCACTTAGTAGCTGACATTCGCGCTCATAGCTTTGACGGTGATACATTGCGCGCACATGATCACGGAGGGTATGCTCCTGCTGGCCTGCCGGCACGACCTGATCCCGGACATGGCCTGAGTATCGCTGGCCGGACCACCCAGGCGTGAGATGTCGCCCTAGGCTCTCATCACTTGAGGAACGGCGAGAAAGCGGCAGTTGGAGAGCCTGCCTCCTTCCCGCAATGGGCGGGCCCCCTATTCCTCTCGGACCTGCGGTTCGCCACTGAGGACCGCGGACAGAGTGCGGTCCCGCCCGTGCCGCATGCAGCTTACCGATGCGCCGCTTGCGTCCAAGCCGATCCCCAGTCTTCCGGGGGATGACCGGTGCCGAAGTACGATCCTCCGCCATCAGGTCGATTATGCAGGCACCCATGCGTTCGGACACGCCCTACGATGTCATCGTAGTCGGGATTGGCGGTATGGGCAGTGCGGCGGCCTGGCAGTTGGCCAAGCGCGGTCAGCGTGTGCTCGGGTTGGAGCGCTACGACATTCCCCATGCCATGGGCTCGTCTCACGGGATCAGCCGGATCATCCGTCTGCCCTACTACGAGGATCCGGCCTATGTGCCGCTCCTGCACCGGGCCTACGACTTATGGAGGGACATCGAGGCGGCGACAGGCGACGAAATTCTAGTGATCACCGGTTCAATCGACGGTGGTGCGGAGGATAGCGACGTCTTTCACGGCGCCCTGTCCTCGGCCCGGCTGCACGACCTACCCCACGAGGTCCTCACCGCCGCCGCCGTCAACGAGAGGTTCCCGGCCTACCGGCTCCCGGATGGCATGCGCGCCGTCTACCAGCCCCAGGGCGGGCTGGTGGCCAGCGAACGGGCGATCGTCGCCCACGTCCGGGCTGCGCAGGCCCACGGGGCGGAGATCCACGCCCGCGAGCAGGTCCTCGACTGGCGAGTGACCCCGGGGGGTGGGATCGTCGTGCGGACCGATCACGGAACCTACGAGGCCGAGCGGCTCGTCCTGACGGCGGGAGCCTGGGCGGCGGACCTCGCCGCACCCCTGGCCGGTCTTGCCGTCCCGGAGCGCCAAGTGCTGGCATGGCTCCAGCCGCAGGAGCCCGCTTGGTTCGAGCCGTCGCGCTTTCCGGTCTTCAACCTGCAGGTGCCGGAGGGGCGCTACTACGGGCTGCCCGTCTATGAGGTCCCGGGGTTCAAGTTCGGGCGCTACCATCACCTTGGGGAGACCGGCGCCCCCGACGCCGTGCGGCGGGAACCGGATGCCGCCGACGAGCGCCTCCTGCGGGACTTCGCTGAACGCTACTTCCCCGCTGGCAGCGGGCCGACCATGGCCCTGCGCGACTGCATGTTCACCAACACCCCCGACGAGCACTTCATCCTGGATTACCACCCGGACTATCCGCAGGTCGTGCTGGCATCGCCGTGCTCAGGGCACGGCTACAAGTTCTGCTCGGTGATCGGCGAGATCCTTGCCGATCTTGCCAGCGGCGACGGGCGGACCCGCCACGAGATCGGCTTCCTGGGCCTCCACCGGCCGGGCCTGCGCCTCGCCGGTCCGTAGCGCCGGAGGCGTCACGCAGACTGGCCAGCCGGAACGCGCTGGGACGGGAAAGAGCTGGGGCCTATACCCGCGGCATGACCTCGAACAGGCAATGGTCCTGCGTGCCCTCCGCGGCGCAGTAGACCTCCCGGGCCCGGAGATGCAGCGTCCGGCCCGAGGCCGCCGCCGCGTATTCGAGCGAGCCTTCGAGCCACGCGGCGAACATCGTGCAGACCTTGCGGCCGAGGCGTCGGCGCTCCTCGTCCACGAACGCGGAGTTGCGGAGGCGCACGGACGCGGTGCCTGCCACGAGATCGACGTCCAGCACCTCGAACTGCCCCCACCCGCGCTGGGTGATGCGCCGCATGTAGTGGTGGAAGGCCCCGAGGCCGTCCAACCCGTGATGAGCGGCTTCCTTCTCGCACCAATGATAGGCCGAGCGATGGCCGGCGGGCCGCAACACCTCCGCCAACCGTTCGGGACCCAACTCCGCCTCAAGTGCAAAGTGGTTGTTCAGGAAGAAGTGCTGCGGCACCAGGATCATCGGCAGCGCGTCGACAGACCAGCGCCCAGTGGCGTCATCGACCGCGATCTCGACCTGCGGCTTGCTCATTATCCTCACGCCCCCCAGACGTCGCGCAGGAGCGCGAACCAGTTGCCGCCGATCACCCGCTCGATCCGCGCGGACGGCCAGCCGCGCCGCTCCATCGCCGCCGTCAGGTTAGGCCACTCGCCGATGGTGCGCAGGCCCTCGGGGTTGATCACCTCGCCAAAGTCGGTGAGCCGGCGGCCATAGCCCTTGTCGTGAGTGATCCAGTCGAAGAACTGCCGGCTGTAGCCCTGGGTGAAGTCGGTGCCGATGCCGACCTTGTCCTCGCCGCACAGGTTCAGGACGTACTCGATCGCTTCGACGTAATCGTCGACCGTCGAATTCGGCCCGCGCTTGAGGAAGGGCGGGAACATGGTCACGCCTACGAACCCGTCCCGTTCGGCGATGAATCGAAGCTGCTCGTCGGACTTGTTGCGCGAGTGCGCCTTTAGCCCGGCCGGGAGGCAGTGCGAGTAGGCGACCCGCTGGCGGGAGGCGAGGATCACGTCCTCACTGGTCTTCGGACCCACATGCGACAGGTCGGCCAGTATGCCTAGCCGGTTCATCTCGGCCAGCACGTCATGGCCGAAGTCCGACAGACCCCCGTCCCGGCGCTCGTAGCAGCCGGTGCCGACGAGGTTCTGGGTGTTGTACGCCATCTGGATGATGCCGACGCCAAGTTCCCTGAACAGGCCGAGATAGCCGATCTGGTCCTCGATGCCGGTGATGTTCTGCCAGCCGAGGATGATCCCAGTCTTCCCGGCCTCCTTGGCGGCCTGAATGTCGGCGGTGGTGTAGATCTGCGTGATCAGGTCTGCATGCTCGCACAAATGCGCCTTCCAGCGCATCACGTTGCGCATCGTCTCCGTGAAGTTCTCCCAGACGCAGCAGGTGCAATTTGCGGCAGTCAGGCCGCCCTTGCGCATATCTTCGAAGACCGGCCGGCCAAAATCGGAAATGATCAGGCCGTCGATGACGATTGATCGGTCGTGCAGGTCGGACGGCATGCGCAGTCTCCGCAGGGGCTTCCCTAGTTCAGGGTGCCCTTGATCGTCCCTTCTGCCGGATGGCAGCTAGGACATTTCCGTCATCGGCTCGGTACGCACGCGCCGCGCCCCGCGGTTGAACAGATGGCGCATCCGTCCAGGGGCCAGCGCGCTTGCGTGCTAGTCTGCCTACAGCCCCGCTGCCTAGTCTGCCATTGGACTGAGACGGAGAGGCGGAATGAGTCGGATCACGCGGCGGTGCCTCGCGGGGGTAATGGCGGGGGCGCTTCTCATCCCAGGATTTGCCGAGGCCAAGGACACGGTGAAAATCGCGTTCGTCGGTCCCCTCACCGGGCCGAACTCGCCCCACGGTATCGGCGCCCGCAACTCCGCCGAGCTTGCCGTGAAGCTGTTCAACGCCGATCCAGCCCACACCTTCCAGTACGAGCTCGTCGTCCTGGACGACGAGTGCAAACCGAATGTCGGTGTACAGGTCGTGACCAAACTCGGGTCGGACCGCAGCATCTCGGCGGCGGTGCCGCATTACTGCTCGGCCACTGCCATTGCCACGGTTGACGTGTTCCACCGCTTCAAGCTGCCGATGGTGGTGTGGGCGGCGGTGCTGCCCGAGATCACCTATGCCAACAAATACCCGGAGATCCACCGGGTGAGCGGCATCCTCGTCGGCCAAAATCGGGTCGGTGCGCAGTTTATGAAGGAAGCGGGCTACAAGACCTTCGTCTCCTTCGCCGACTCGACCGATTACGGAAAGTCGATGAACAAATATTTCACTGATTTTACCAAGGAGAACGGCGGAACCATCCTCGGAAGCTTCGCGGTTGCGCCCGATCAGCAGGATCTCAGTGCCGAGCTGACGAAGATCAAGGAGCTGAATCCAGAGGTGATCTACTTCGGTGGCCTCACGCCGCTGGGGACGCGTCTGCGGACCCAGATGGACAAGCTCGGGATCAAGGCGCAGCTCGAAGGCAATTCCGGGATCATGGGCGATGCGTTCATTAACGCCGTCGGACCGGATCTCGCCGAAGGCACCGTGACCTTCTTCGATTCGCCGCCACTCTCCAAGATGCCCGGGGGCGCGGCCTTCACCGAAAACTACAAGGCAGCGGGCTACCGGGAGCCGCCAGAAGCATACGGCCCCTTCGCCTACATCGCCACCCACCTGCTGATGCAGAAGATCGAGGTGGTGGGTCCCGAGCGGGCCAAGATCACCGCGGCGCTTGGTGATGTGAAGGACGTGCCTTCGATCGTTGGGCCGATCACCTTCGACGACCACGGCCAGAACATTACGCCGCTCACTACAAAATACGTTGTGCAGGACGGCAAGTGGGTGGTCTGGGAGGACAGTGAGTACGCGAGCGGCAAGCGCAAGCTGTTGCACCGCTGAGACCGAGCGATCGGAGACACGCGATGAGCGCGATAGGCCAGTACGTCCTTAACGGGCTCATGCAGGGGACGATCTACGGCCTCGTGGCGATGGGCTTCACGATCTTCTTTGGGGTGATGAACGTCATCAAGTTCTCCCACGGGGACGTGATGACCTTCGGGGCCTTTGGCGCCTTGGTCGCGGCGACCGCCGCCGCCGCCGCGGGGCTTCCGGCTGGCGTGCAGATCCTGGCCGCCGTCTCGACGGCCGTGGGCCTCGCCGCGCTCCTCGGCGCCGGGATCTCCCGCCTCCTGATCCTGCCTCTGCGCTCCGCCCCGTCCCTCAACCTTCTGCTGATGACGATGATGGTCGGCACCGTGATCCGCGAGGCGATCCGGTTGTTCTTTCCCAACGGCACCAATTCGCAGCGCTTCCCCGCCCTGCTTCCGCCTGGGGGGGCGACCGTCGGCGGCGTGTTCGTCCGCTACGACGGGTTGATCCTGATCGTGGCCGGGCTCCTGCTCATCGCCCTCGTCCACCACATCATCAACCGCACCCGCTTCGGGCTCGCGATGCGGGCGGTGGCAGAGGATCAGGAGACCGCCCGGACGATGGGCGTCAACTTCTTCCGTGTCGTCCCCCTGACCTTCGCCCTCGGTTCGGCGACGGCGGGCTTCGCGGGGGTGATCTCCGGTCTGTACTACAGCGAGATCAACTACGGCATGGGCCTGTTGATCGCGGTGATCGGCTTCAGCGCGGCCATCGTCGGCGGCCTCGGCAACCTCTGGGGGGCGATCCTCGGGGGCTACCTCTTCGCCGGGCTCCAAACCGTCGTCGTCGCCGCACTGCCGGCCTTTAGCGAATACAAGAACGTCGTTGCCTTCGTCGCCGTCATCGCCTTGATCACGTGGCGCCCCACCGGGCTGCTGGCCGAGCGCGCCAGCGAGCGCGTCTGACCTCCCCTCCCGCCCGGATGACGTACCGATGCTAATGCGCCACCGCCCCACCCCAGACGAAGTCCCCCGGGACGCGCTGCCGATGGAGGCCGGAGGGCGAGCCCGGCGGGCTTCGGATTTCGCGGTGTTCGCGGTCGTCGCCGCCGCCTGCGCCGGAGCGATCGCCTTCCTTGTCTATGTGGAGGACCAGAGGGTGGTCCTTTCGGCGCTGGTGGCCTGCGGGATCGCATGGTTCGCCGCTGCCCGGTTCCGGGTGATCGCCGCCGTGGAGCGCGGCGCGGCCAGTCATCCCTGGCCAGCGCGGCTCGTGCTGGTGGCCGCCTGCCTCGGCGTCCTCGTCGTCCTGCGCGAGGACAATTTCGGCCTCTTAATGCTGGCGACGGTGCTGATCTACGCCACGGTCTGCCTCGGCCTGACGATCCAGCTCGGCTATGCCGGACTCTCTAATTTTTGCGCCGCGGCCTTCCTTGGCTGCGGCGGCTACACCGCAGCCGCCCTCGGCCGGGCAGAGGGAATCGCCATCCCGGACCTCGTGGTCATTCTCCTCGGGGGTGGTGTCGCCGTCGCGATCGGCTCGCTTCTCGTCCTACCGCTGCTGCGGACGCGGGGCCACTACGCCGCTCTGACGACCCTCGCCTTCGGGGTGATGTTCAACGTCTTCCTTGATGCCAACGAGCTGCTCGGTGGCCCCCAGGGCCTGAAGCTCGCGCCGATCACATTGTTCGGTTGGGACTTCTCGAACGACCTTACTCTGTTCGGCATGACGTTCTCATTCTACGCCAACTACGTCCTGCTCTGCCTCGCCCTCACGGCGACGGCCCTGGCGCTCGTAGGTCTCCTCGATCGATCATGGATCGGCATCCGCCTCGACGCGGTGCGGCTCGACGAGGTCGCCGCCCAGGTCTTCGGCCTGCGGATCGCCCGTTGGAAGATCCTCGCCTTCACCCTGGGCAACGTGCTCGCCGGGATGGCCGGGGCGATCTATGCCAAAATGACCGGATTCATCGCCCCCAACAATTTCACCCTCGGCGACTCGCTGATGATGGTGTCGATCGTCATCCTAGGCGGGATCGGCAACCGCTGGGGAGTGCTGCCGGCCGCGCTGATCGTCGTCCTGCTGCCGGAGAAGCTGCAATTCATCCAAGAATACCGGCTTTTGCTATTCGCAGTGCTGGTGATTCTCGTCCTTGTCCTCAGCCCTGGCGGCTTGTTGCCCCGCCGTACCCGGACCCTTGTCGGGGGGCGCCGGGCATGAGCCCTGTGGCGCCAGCCCCCGCGATCCTGGAGGCGAAGGGCCTGTCTGTCCGCTTCGGCGGCCTCTTCGCCCTCAATGCCCTCGACCTGACGGTCCGGCGCGGCGAGGTGTTGGGCCTGATCGGCCCTAACGGCTCGGGCAAGACCACCTTCTTCAACGTGACGAGCGGCATCTACCCGGCGGCGGCCGGCAGCATCGTCCTCGACGGCCGCGACATCACCCGCGAGCCCGCCCACGCGCTCGCCGGGCTCGGCCTTGCCCGCACCTTCCAGCGTTCGCGCCTGTGCCTGCCGCTATCTGTCTTCGACAACATCGCGCTCGGCGCGCAAGAGCGCCTGCCGCAGGGTCTGATCGACAACCTCCTGCGCCGCCGCACCCTGGCGCGGACTGTCGCGGCCCTTGCCGAGGAGGCCAGAGACCTAGCCCGTTTGTTCAACCCGGACCTCGTCCAGCGTCTCGACGAACCGGCCATCACCCTTGGCATGATCGACCGCCGCCGGGTCGAGATCTGCCGGGCCCTCATCGGACGGCCGAAGATCCTGCTCCTCGATGAGCCCTCCGCCGGCATGACCCACGACGAGACCAACCAGCTCATCGACGAGATCCTCGACGTGCAGCGCAGCCGAGGCGACCTGACCGTCATCATCGTCGAACACGAGATGGGATTGATCGAGCGCATCACCGATCGCTGCGTCGTTCTCAACTACGGACGCAAGATTTGCGAGGGCCGCTTCCGCGAAGTGGCCGCCGACTCGACCGTCCGCGAAGCCTATCTGGGGCATTCATGACCGCGCGCCTGACCATCGACGGCGTCTTCACCACCTACGACCGCGTCGATGTTCTCGACGACATTACCCTTGAGGTGGCCCCCGGGCGGATCACCTGTATCCTCGGCTCAAACGGCGCCGGCAAGACCACGCTGATACGCTCAATCCTGCGCCTCACACCGCCGCGCCGGGGCTCCATTTCCTTCGACGGGCGCAAGCTCGACGGGATGCAAACTCACGACGTCGTGAGTCTCGGGATCGGCTGCATTCCCGAAGGCCGGCGGATCTTTTCCAAAATGACCGTCGAGGAGAACCTTCGGCTTGGCGCCTACCGCGTTTCTTCCGAGCGGGAGATCCGGCGCCGGCTCGACGGCGTCCATGCCGTGTTCCCGCGTCTCGCGGAGCGGGCGCGTCAGCTCGCCGGGACGATGTCCGGTGGTGAGCAGGCCATGGTGTCGATCGGCCGGGGGCTGATGACCGATCCGAAGCTCCTCGTGATCGACGAGCCCTCGCTGGGGCTCTCGCCGCTTTTTGTGCAGGAGAACTTCAACGTGATTGCCCGGATCAATGCGACTGGCGTCACGGTCCTGCTCGTCGAGCAGAACGTAAACCAGACCCTGGCGATCGCCCATCACGGCTATGTCCTATCCGGCGGGCGCATCGTAGCGCAGGGCTCGTCTGCGACGCTTCGGGACGACCCCGAATTGCAGCGGGCCTATTTCGGCGCCGTGCACTGACGCCGGCGTCCCGCTGTTCGCTCGCCCGTGGTCCGCCTCTTGCAGCAGAGGACCGACCGGATCACAGTCCGGGCAAACGCACCGGATGGCATGACCACACCCCTGACACCGTCGGCCACACCCTTGCAGGCGCCGAGCCGTCGCAAGCTGTCGCTCGGTTTCGTGCTGTTGCCCCACTTCACCCTCGTGGCCTTCTCGACCCTGATCGACATCCTGCGCCTCTCCGCGGACGAGGGGGATCGCAGCCGACCCGAGCGCTGCTCATGGAGCCTGCTGGCCCCGGATCTGGAGCCCGTGACGTCGAGTTGTGGGATCCAGGTGATGCCCTGGGAGACGTTCTCGGATCCGACCCGGTTCGATTACATCGTCGTCGTCGGCGGGCTGCTCGACCGGGAGCCCTACAACCCCCGGACCCTCGCCTTCATGCGAGAGGCCCATTCTTCCGGGGTGCGCCTCATTGGCATCTGCACCGGCGGCATCGCCCTGGCCGATGCGGGGCTGATGCGCGGCCGCCGCTGCTGCGTGAGTTGGTACCACTTCACCGATCTCGTCGCGCGGCACGACGACGTGATTCCGGTCGCGGACCAGCTCTTCGTGGAGGATGGCCCGTTCATTACCTGCGCGGGAGGTCTCGCCAGCCTGGATCTCGGGGCTTGGCTCATCGACCGGCACCTTGGTCCAGGACATGCGCAGAAGAGCCTGCATATCATGGTCACCGACCGGGCTCGTCCCGCGGCCGGGGCCCAGCCCCAGCCGCCGAGTGCCGGGATCGTCGAGGACAATCGGGTCCGTCGGGCGATGCTACTGATAGAGCAGAACCTCAGCACCCCCCAGCGGGTCGAGAAAATCGCGCAAGCCGTGGGACTGTCGAAGCGACAGCTCGAACGAGTCTTCCGCAAGCTCGTTGGCAAGAGCGTCCAGGAATACTCACGAGACCTTCGCGTCCTTTATGGACGCTGGCTCCTCGCGAACTCGCCGCAGACCATCACGGAAGTCGCCACGGAATGCGGGTTCTCGGATGTATCCCACTTCAACCGCCTGTTCCGTCGCAGCTTCGGATGTTCACCATCGACCATGCGCCGGGGTAACAGCCAAGGTTCGTTGCAGACTTCGGAGGAGTGGGACAGCCTGCGGGTGATCGTCGGATCCCCCGACAGCCAAGGCGATTTCCATCCCTACCTGAACGGCGAACCCGCTGGGGTCCTCGGGATCGAACGGTTCCTTAGCTGCGAGCGGCGTCCATACGCTCAATAGCCCACGCGGCTTGGCTGGCGATTTACTGGACGGGGTCGTCGCCGGCGCACCCGACGTCGGCACACAATCAAGGTCCCGACATGCGGACGGCGCTGATCTGGCGATCTGCGATCCGGTCCTGTGCCCTCCTCGTGGGCCTGAGCGACTCCACTTCAGCGTGGGGCGTGCTGCGGATCAGCACGATCGCCTCCGACAATCCGCTGACCAGAGGGCAGGCCGAAGTACGGCGGTGAGAACGGTAGCTCATCTTGAGCTCAAGTCTGCTTTGAGGACGCCGCGGGAAGCGAGCGAATGGCCGGGATGGGCGCAAAGCTGAATGTCGGCTTCCCGGAGGCGACTTAATGGCAGCTCACCACTCGATCCGGATCGCGGTCGGCGACGACTCAGAAATCCGCTTGTAGTCGCTGAGAAGCGCCCCCCTCCCTTTACGCGCAACGAAAGTCCATTTCTCAGATCTGAATGTCGACCGCAGACGAGCCCTTTTCGGCCATGTAAAGTTCATCGATCTGAATGCGGACATTTTGTCCGGTTCGTTTTCTCAAGCTCAATTTTTTGGATGCGACAAGCCAGCGTCACGGATTTGACAGCAAGGCATACCCCAGGGGTGCTATCGGCCGCACCGGGCGAACTCGATCAGAATGCTCCGAAGAATTAACGGACGCGAGCAGTAACGCTTAATCGAGTCGGGCTTCTTCGCGATCGTGACGTTCACGAAGCCGAACACAGAAGACGTGGGAGCACCCTCGTCATTATCCTATTTGTTAGCCTGCTAATGCGGGTTGACAGTGTTCAATTCGTCAGCTTAGCTAATCGCAGGCTGACGGGTTAACAGAGGCTGGGCGTGGCGATCTACACCTACTCCCGTGTCTCAACAGGTCGCCAAGCCGAAGATGGCGAAAGCCTCGGCGCGCAACAACGGCGTGCCGAAGGTTACGCGCTGATGCAGGGCTTCACCATCGACGCTCATTTCGTCGAGCGGGGCGTATCCGGCTCGGTGCCGATCGGCAACCGCCCGGAAGGTGGCCGGTTGCTCGCGATACTGCGGCGCGGCGACATGGTCATCACACCGAAGCTCGACCGTATGTTTCGCTCGGCGCTCGACGCCCTCAACACGATGGGCGATCTGCGCGACCGCGGCGTCACTCTGCACATGATCGACCTCGGCGGCGATGTCACCAGCAACGGTATCGCCAAGCTCGTGTTCACAATCCTAGCGGCTGTTGCAGAGGCCGAGCGCGACCGCACCCGTGAGCGGATCGCTGACGTGAAGCACGACCAGCGCAAGCGCGGGCGCTACCTCGGCGGCACGGTCCCCTTCGGCTTCGCGCGACGGGACGACGGATCGCTCGCCGAGGTCAAGGGCGAGCAGGAGGCGGTGTGCGAAATGGCTAAGCTACAGGCTGGTGGCAAGTCACTGCGCGTCATCGCGGCCGCGATGGGCAAGCGAGGATTTCAAATGAGCCACAATCGCGTGCGGGACATTCTGTCCCGTACAGAAGCAGCAGATGTCAAACCCTAACCGGTGTGGTTGGCTTGGCTCGCTAACTGAGCCGTGCTCGCCATGCCGGCCGTCGAATTACGCTGAGGCACCGAGCAGGTTTACAGGGGCGTAGGGCGGGGAGACGATCTGGCGCGTGAGGGGAAGCCAAGCCACCGCCTCACAGACCTCAACGGGCTTCCTGACGCGCTTTTTCTCATGCGACTGAGTCGAAGGGCTTAATCGAACAGGCCACTGACCAGCGCCCCACCCTCGGCTTCCGCTGCGATCTCAGCGTCTAGGCGTGCGATATGGGCGTGAAGCTGCGCCCGGAGTGCGTTCAGCTCGAGCTGATCCGGCGTGGGCGCGTTGGGAGCCTCTTTCATGATCGCTTCCAACCATTGACGTGCTTCGCGCGCGTTGCGCCCGTGCGACCGATCACGCGTGCTGCCCGGCTTGTGTGTCCGCCGCCACGCCTCCAGCCGGGCCAACTCGTCCGCGGTCATGGCCGCGATCGCGGCACGACGCTGCCGGCGTTTGCGGACCTTGTACGCGTCGCTGCGCGGCTTGCCCGTGGGCAGGCCATTCGGAAAGCCCGGCGTGTGCCAGCCGGCCGGCCCGTCACCCCGCGGCGTGGCGCCACCGTGCAACTTGCACCGCGTGCGACCCTTCGCCGGGATCTGCCGACACGGCTCGCCGGTCGATTTGGCCTTCGCGCCACAGATCGGATGCAGGTGACGCTGGCTGTTGAACCGTCGCAGCGCCGCGTTGGCGATCGTTCGGAACTCAGCCGAATATGACCAAGCCGTCGGCTTCCTCCGCTTGCCGTTCGTGGGTGGCGATCGTCGTTTCATGGTACGACCTCATGAACTATGGGCGTCGCAAGGGCGCTTCGCCCCGACCGGACATCCTGTCCGTCGTCTCCTCGATCCGATCATCAGGACCTGAAGGGGTGGGGACGTCGTCAGCGTCCCACCCTCCCCTTTAGGGCCGACAACTCTGACAACCTCTACAACGTTGAAATCATTGATCTTTTTCAGGGGTTGTCGGAGCTGTCAGAATTGACAACCCTGACAACCCCCCTTTCAGAGGCGGAAAACTCAATAAAATCAGTGTTGTAGGTGTAGTCGATCCGGTGTTTCCGACGACGCTGACAAGGATGGTTCACGACGGTCTAGCCATCGTGTCCAACACCGGTTCGACTACCGCGAACAACGGATCATTGGGCTTCGGTCCCGCCTTCTCGACCCGCACCCGGACGTTTTGTCCGTTATGCATCGCGCTCTGACCGGAGTCGCCGAGACGGGTGCGCAGAAAGGTCTGCACGGTGTTGCGTCCACTGCCACGGATTAACCGCCGTTCCTGTAGCCGCGCGGTGATGTCTGGCAGGATGCTCGCCAACGGACGCCGCCCGACGCCGCCGAGCACGTCGAGCATGGCTGACGCCGCGCCATCACTCGCTGCGATCTGCCGCTGCTCACGCGTTGCCTCTCGCAGGGGCATCGACCCGACCCGCACCGGCCGCAGCACTGGGGCTTGATCGCCCTCCGCCTGCAAGACAGCGTATGGGGACATCTCGAACGCGTCCCGCGGATCGTCGAGAAGGCCGCGGCCATTCCCGACCGGTACGCTCTCGCGCTTGAAGACGATTGGCCCACTGGGTTTGCGGCCGTGGCTGAGCTTGGCGTAGGTCATCGCGAAATGGTCTTGCGCTGGCACGCCGTAGAGCTTCGCTTCCTCGGCGGTCAGGTTGTTCAGCGTGACCATGGCGCGGGCCTTGGCGGCGATGGCGGACGATCCGCGCGCCGAGTTCATACTGCCGGCATCAGCGCCTCCGCTCTTGGAGGTGTGATGGATGACGTTGATGCACACGCCCGTCGCCGCGGCGATACGCACCAAGATTTGCATCAAGGTGTTGGTGTCGGCGGCGCCGTTCTCGTCCATGCCCTCGGCCAGACCGGCGAAGGGGCCGAGCGCCACGTAGACCGCGCCAATCTCGACGATGCGTCGCATGAGCAGTGCAGCACCCTCAGCCTCGACGAGGGCTTTCGTTTCTGGACACCGCCGCGCGATCCGCAGGAACGCGTCGCCGACGCCGGACCACAGAGCGATGCCGTAGCGCATCTCAGTCAGGCCGTAAGCGCGCTGACCCGCCACGAGCCGCCGTCTCATCTCCTCCAGCGGGTCCTCGGCATCATAGACGATCACCGGGCCCGGCCGGTGCAGGCGCTCGGGGGAGACGGCGTCCTCGCCGCGCAGGATGCGCTCCTCACCGCTGGCGATCACCAGCGCATCGAATAGCGCCAAGGTCGATTTGGAGGCGCCGGGCTCAGCGACCGTGAGCAGCACATCCCTGCAGGGGCAACGCGGATAGATGACGTGCTCGCGCGTCGGGATGGTCCGGGCGTCGATGATCCCGGTGATCAGCTCGAAGCCGAGAAGCCCGGTAGGCGCAGTCAGCGTCGTGTCGATCGACGGGGGCGTGGGAGACTCTACTAGTGGCAAGTAAGCCCGCGCCCGCTCTGCTTCGACGGCGAGAGTTTGATCCAACTCCCTGTCATCGTTCGCCGCGCCGGTGATCTCCCAGGCGAACCGCCATTGATCAAAACTCTTCGGATCAAGAGCACGCTTGGCGCTGATGCGCGACGCGTTGTCCGCGATCTGAGCCCGTGTCCACTCCTCGGGAGCCACCTCCGGGAGTGGGTCGCCAGCATCGTCGTACGGGACGAGCGAATAGGTGCTCCGGGCGTGCTCGATCCGTAGAGCCGTCCAATCCAGACCGACGGCCGCAGCCAGACAGGCGATTTGGGTCTCGCGCGTGGCATTGGGTGGGACGGCCGGCCCATCGAGATATCGACACAGCCAGGCGGTCGCCTCAGTCTCGGTCGGCCGGCGTACGTCCGGATCCTCCTCCCCGACCACCCCGTACAACTCGTCGCGCACGGGGCCGTATTCAGGTGGGCCTCCGAAGCTGATCTCTCCATCCGCCTCGATGTCACCGAACTCGCAGATGAGCGACACTGGCGTATGATGCCGTTCGGTACCAAAGTCGTGGATCCCATCCGGGTATATGCATAGATCCTCCTGGAGGATGTCCTCTCGCCAGAGCTCACCGCTGGTGATCCGCCATGGCTGCTCTGTGGGGCCAGGTCCCCAGTTGAACAGCGCAGGCACCCACGCCTCCCGGCGCGCGTCACAGCGCCATGGGGGTCGAGACGCTTGTCCGCCTGACGAGCTTTGCTCGAATGCCCGCTTTGCGAGGCCTGTCCGCCAGCACTCAGAATGAGTGACCGAATGCGGCTAAGTAGGTCGTCGACCGCCTCGCCGGAGAGCGATGGGATGCCTGCGAGCGTGCGACCGGCGAGGCCCGGTGCCTCCACGCAGTATAGAGTCCCGCTCGGATGGCGCCCAGCGAGGACGAGGTGCTGTCCGACTCCGAGCAACTCGACGGCGTGGGGCTTCGGGTCTGCTGGCAGCGTGAAAGCGATGTGCTTCTTGTAAGTTGGGGCGTCGGTGCGGAACAGGATCGCCAAGCGCGGCGAGCCTTCACGCGTACGCACCAGCGCGCCAGGCCCGATCCGCTCCCGCGCGAGCTCGGCGATCTGCGCGGCCAGCTCCGGATCATCGACGTCGATGTCCAGGGCGGGCAGAACCTCTGTGCGGATGCACAAGCCTGCACCAGGCCAAGTCCGCCACAGGGCGATATCCTCGGGTGTGGTAACGTGTTCCGTCCAACGCTTGAACCCGAACCATGAGCCGTCGCCAAGGCATCCAGGGATCTTTCCACGGTTCTGTCGCAGATGCTCCGATACGTCGGCAGTCGGCGGGATCACCGGAAGGATTGCTTCGGCGAGGCCAGCACACACAAAATCATCGACGACGCCGTCGAACGGCGATCGTGACTCTGATGAGATCGCGGTTGGGGCGATGGAGATCACGGACGTCATCATCGCAGCGCGGCACGGGCCGCCTCAGATCGCTTCGCTCGCGCCGCAGCGCCGCGGGTCCCCGGCCTCCAGGGTTCAGCGTTCTCAACGAGTGTGAGGACACCCGTGGTCTCGACAACGACCCGACCGGCGAGGCGCCGGAGCGTCAGTCGGCCATCAGAAGCGAGGCGGTAGATCGTGCTGCGCGACAGCCCGGTTACCTCGGCCGCCACATCCATCCGCAGATGGGGGCGCTTCTGCCACGGGATGGTGTCTGGACGCTCGCGGCGGTTTGCGGTCGGACGTGCCATGCTACAGCCTGCCTCTGTCTGATCTGTCTGACGACAAAGAGACACGGCCTCGCAGAGGCGTCACGACGGGGCTAAAAACAATTATCTATCTTATTGTGACGGCAGCATAATCAGTCGAAAGTCCATGTGCTATATTTTCGACGCTCTTGCCGCTTGCGTGCCTCGCTGCGATCTCGGCGAAGCCGCCGCTTTACAGTCTCTTCCTTGATCTCATTCCCTACGGCCTCTTTGGCCAGCTGCTTCGCAAAATTGGCTTTGCGGAAGCCGGTCTCCATCTGGATGAGGCGCAAGATCATCGGCTTCAGCGCCACAGGCGGGCGCCCGCGTCTCTCGGGCTCTCGAACCGGGGGATCGCCAGAGCGACTCGTTTCCGGATCGTAGGATCGGCTCCCAGCGGGACGGCCGCGGAGCTTGCCAGCCTTCGTCCACTTCTTCTTGGCGCGCTGCCGCTCCGTCACGCTGCGGCTCCGTCAACAGGCTTCAGCGTAGCAACTGCGCTCGGCGCCAGCGGTGTGACGGCGCGACGGGCGATCTCTTCCGTCTCCTCGACGATGTAGGCGGAGTAGTGATCCTCGATCATCTGCACGCTGGTGTCGTGCAACGCCGCGACGAGCCTCACCGGTACGCCGACACTCAGTGCTCGTACGATCGAGCTATGGCGTAGGCACAGCATGACTGTCCCGGGAGGCGCCTCTGCGCGGGTCCGGGCTCTGTTCCATAGGCGCAGCGCTGTCGAGGCCGTGGCCCAAGGCCCCCTATCGATCCGTTCCCAGGTTACGGGCCCGACCTGTCGATGCCGCCAGTGCAACAAGAGCGGCTCGTGCCCTCGACGGCCGGCGAGGGCGACCTGGAGCCGCTCGATCACGTCAGCGCCGACTGGCACGGCGATCGGCGTCGGGCGCTTGCCGGCGCGCCCTTTGTTCGAGGGCGGCACCATGATTCGACCACGCGCGACCTGCACGTCGCCCACGGTGATCCTGGCAACCTGAGAGTGGCGAGCCCCCGTGGCTGCCATGACCAGTACGAGCCGCCCGAAATCACCAGTCTCGTCGATAGCAAAGGCCGCATCAACAAGGCGGCGGATCTCGGCATCGGGTAGGACCTGCTTGCGCGCGGTCGACCCTGCTGAGTTTGCCTTCGTCCCGGCACGGATCTCGGCGGCGAGCGTAGCTGGAAGCATGCGACGGTGGTGTTCCGCAGCTGCGTTGAGCGCGGCGCGCAGGTCGTTCAGCAGCCGGTTGACGGTCGTGGGTTGCAACTCGCTCGATAGGCGCCGTCGCCAAGCCTGGACGGTGCCAGCGTTGAGCTTCGCCAAGTGCATGTCGGCGAAAGCTTGATCAGATAGGACGTGCTTGCCGAGGCGCTTCTCGGCGTCCCTCCCCGCTGTGGGGGCACGCTTTGAGCGAGCAGCGACATAGGCCTCGACGGCCGTGCGCACGCTCGGGACCTCGGCATCGTCCCCCTCCCCTTCGCCGTCGAGACGACGTACCTGAGCGCGCGCCCAATCGATGGCTGCTGTCACGGCAGATGGGTACGAGAGGGCATCCGGATCCGAGCCAAGATCGTCAGCTTGGGCGAGGCGTTGCTCGACGCGGTTCCCATCGATCACCAGCTTGACGATCCAGGTGCCCGGTCCTCGCGCGGGCTTGCGGTAGCCCAGGCTGACGCCGCCTCGGCCTCCCGAAACACCCTGCCAGCGTGGATTCTTGGCCGACGGAAGCCGGACCCGCTTAGCGACGCTATCGAAGATGCTAGGCTTTGCCATCAATCGGTCTCACAGAGCGTCTCACACAGACGGTCAGGCCAACTATGGTAGTAGGAGACGAAAAAGACGAGTGCACAGAGCGTGCTGTGGGTTACGCCTTTGTCCAGGTTGTCTCGTGACGGCCCTTTCACGGCGAAAACACGGGTTCGATTCCCGTAGGGCGCGCCAGGGTTTTCAGGCGCTTAACTTAGACTGTTGTGGCTGGCGTCCAGTTTGTGCCCAGTCGAGCGGGATGGACAACCCTGGACGATGGTGGCTTCGGTCGGCCATCAGCATGTCGCCAATTCCGACCGATGGAGCGTCGCGCTTGCCTGAACCGTGGGCGTTGGCTCGGGATGGGTTCAAGCTATGCTCAGCGGCACGGTTCCGATCTTGCGGTTTAACCGGCCTCGTCCCCCCTTCATCCCTGCTGCCTCGCAGCCGTGCGCCTATGAAGGTGCACACTGTCGGGCGGCCAGCTCCTGTTCCACCCGATCGGCAAGCTCTCCGAGACCACCTCGATCGTGGTCACCACCAACCTCGCCTTCGGGGAATGGCCCAGCATCTTCGCCGGCGACGCCAAAATGACTCGGCGCTGCTCGACCGGCTCACCCACCATTGCGGGATCGTCGAGACCGGCAAGGAGAACTGGCGCTTCAAGAACCGCGCCTGAGGCCGGCACACGCATCGCGTCCGCTGGCCCCCGATCTGACCGGCTGTGCCCCCTCGACTCGCTTCGCCGGGCTGATCAGGGGCGTCCCGCCACACCCATCCTAGGGGTCAATGATCAACGCTGTTTGACAGCAGGTAGACCGGGCCATGGGGTAAGCGCAGTCGGAGCCCCTATCTAGGAGTGTGCAGGAGCTTACGGAGGACAACATGGGTAGCGAGAGAGCGGTGCTGGCAGGCGGATGCTTCTGGGGTATGCAAGACCTGATCCGGCGTCAGGAAGGCGTGCTGTCGACCCGGGTCGGCTACACCGGCGGCGACGTGCCGAACGCCACTTACCGCAACCACGGCACCCACGCTGAGGCCATCGAAATCGTCTACGACCCGACACGGACGAGCTTCCGGCGCGTGCTGGAGTTCTTTTTCCAGATCCACGACCCCACCACCCCGAACCGCCAAGGCAACGATCGCGGCCTGAGCTACCGTTCGGCGATCTACTACACCGACGACGACCAGCGTCGGGTGGCGGAGGACACCATCGCCGACGTCGACGCGTCCGGCCTGTGGCCCGGGAAGGTCGTGACCGAGGTGGCGCCCGCCGAAGACTTCTGGGAGGCCGAGCCCGAACACCAGGATTACCTGGAGCGGCGGCCCGATGGGTACACCTGCCACTTCGTAAGACCAAACTGGGCCCTTCCCGTACGGTCCGCGGCCGCGCAGAATTCCTGATCCACCGAAAGGCGTTGGCGCACCTGAGCGTCAACGCCGCAACGAGGGGCCGCGATTATCGTAAAGTCGCAGATTCCCCGTCTTCCAGGCGCCGTTCCTCGCCATCGGGACCGCCCCGTGCGACGTGGTCGTTCAGGCGGCCCAGGTGCTCGAAGACGTGTTCGAACGCCGCCGTGACAGCTTTCTCGAATGACCCGTCGCCCTTGCCGTGGGCGTCCTTGAGGGCGCCAAGCAGGGCGCGGTGCTTCTCAGTATCGGCAGACATGCGTTTCTCCCGGCCGGCGACCGTACCGACTTGGTGAGCCAAGCTCCTTCATCGGTCCCGGTTCCTGTCGGGTGACGCCCGCTCCGATCGCAGGGTGCCGTTCACCACCGGTCACGCGAGGAGCGGGGCCTAGTAAAGAGCCTGCCGCTCTTTGGGATAGAGGACCGAACCGGATGGTTCGTGCCGAATGCGTTCAATTGCGGCATCAAGCACCTGATCGTTGCAATCTCATCGCTGGCGGCATGACTGCTTCCCGCCAACTGGGGAAAAACCCACGCCATGCTTTTGCCGCCCGTCTCACCGTTGACGTGACCTGACCCCTCAAAAGTCGTCCTCCCTGAGGTATGGCTTTGAGCCATGCTGGCGTTGACCCCGTTTGCCAACCAAGGCCTGTGCAAGGTCTCGGGCTGGTGAGGGTCCCCGGGTCTTGGTCCGGCCGAAAGGTGAGCCTCCGGGTCTCACTCGGCGGCCTGTTGCGGGCGCCGAACACTCTGTGCCCCCGGTACCCCAAGACCGATCGCCTTCGCGATCGCCGAGCGTTGCTCGGCGTAGCTGGGGGCCACAGTCGGGTAGTCGTTGGGCAGGCGGTAGCGGGCACGGTACGTCTCAGGCGTAAGGCCGTGGGCGGTGAGATGTCGCTTTAGGGTTCTGTACAAACGTCCGTCGATAAAGCTCATGATGTGGTCATGCTGGACCGACCTGCGGATCTGTGCAGGACTCGGGACTTCAGTGGTTGCGATGGCTGAACGGCGTTCGTCGGATGGCTGCTCCAGGTTGCAAAGTGCCCAGTGAATGGACTCGAACAAACCTGGCAGATCGGTCGCCGCGATGTGATTGTTGGTGACATAGGCGGCCGTGATCTCAGCTGCCAGCTCAAGGCATGAGTGTGGCAGTGATTCTTGAGAAGACATTTTGGGCATTGGATTTTTCCTTACATGGCCTTCTGCTGTCGGCGAAAGAATGAGACTGATTCCTCTTGCTGGATCTTGGCATGGCCAGTAAGTATTCGAAGGAATCAGGGGCCTGCCGCTGGATTTTCGGCCAGTTCCAGCGACAGGAAGATGCTATTGGGCGGCAACATAAGATGTGCGGCGGCGCGGTTTTTAGGTTCCGCTACCTGGAGATGTTGTGCGGGATGATCGTCATTTCAGCTTGGAAAGGCGAAATCCAAGTTCGATCAGTACAACGTCAACAAGTTCGCGTAGCTGCGGATCGACCAGTTCGTTGACGGTCTGTCGCAGATCCAGGGCCTGCTCGGCGGCGCGCCTTATGAGCTCACCCCCGTTGTCGACATGGCTGCCATCGGCCAGCGCGTTGCTCATGACAAGGCGGCCTTCTTCAGCTTGCCAGCCGGGCGGCGACCCGGCTCTCCGGCGCCAAGACCGAGTCCGTGCTCCCGCGCATCTTCTGGAGTTGTCGGAGGCTGCGGCCGTCGAAGCCGGCATTGACCGCGACGATCTCGACGTCATCGATCGTCTGCGGAAGCCCAAGGGGCAGGGCATGGATGTGCAGCTGAAGCAGCCGTAGAAGCCAACTCGTTGGCATCTCGGAGACGAAGCCTTTCAGGCCACGAGGCAGCCCCCACTCGACGATGCCCGTGAGAATGGCCAGAGCGGTTGGATTGAGCCGACGGCCCGAGGTGCGGGCGGGGCCGGCGACGCCGATCCGACTCCACTCGACGATATGCGGCGAGGCGGGTGGCACGCCTTCGCAAAGCTGCGGCAAATGCGTGGACAGAACGTAGGGGCGTAAAGTTGGGAGGAGCCTGGAGTATCCCACAACCTCATCGTCGTCGACTGCGAGAAGATGGACGGCATGTTCATCGTCGAACTCGTCGATCTCACGCTTGTCATCGCGAGCGATTGCCGCCCAGCCCATCTCCTCCACGAAAATTCTATGCCGCAGGCGCCACGCTTGCTCCATTAGCTCTCGGTTATGATCGATATTCGCGGCAGTGATGACTTTAATCATGAAACACCTCCGTGCTTGGTGTGCCCGCCCGACGCGGCGCGCGACACCACGCGAACGCGTGGTGTCCGCCTGTTTGTTGCGCGGTGCGGGCTATTTCCGGAGATGAGGTCTCGGTGCTATCGTCGGTTGAAGCGCGGCTCGAAGCTTTCGAGAGCAGACGATAGGGGCTGTCGTGAGCCGAAAATCACTCGATCACACGCTCAAGTTGCTTAAAGAGCTTGACCGAGCCGGCAGCGTTCCCGAGGTGGTTTCAACGGTACACCGCCAACTCGCGGGTTTTGGGATCGACGCGATCATCGCCGGGCTTCTCCCTACATCGTCCGCCTTAACCAGCTTCAATCGGCAGTTCCTGGTGATGGAAAGCGTTCCCGACGAGTGGCGGCAACGGTACCTGCATCGGCGCTACGCCGCACACGATCCGATCGTCGTGCAAACCCTGCACAGGCAGACGGGATTTGGCTGGCGCGACCCCGCACTTCCGTCGCCGACGTCGGAGACCGCTGTTCAAATCATGAACGAGGCGGCCGAGTTCGGCCTTCGCGACGGCTACACGGTCCCCCTGACGACCGTCGAGGGTGAGATCGGCGGGATGAGCTTTGCCGGCCGCCGGCTCGAGATAGCCCCCGAGCATCGCGGAATGCTGACGCTTGTCGCCAGCTACGCCTTCGGTCACGGCCTACTTGTGCGCGGCCAGCCAATCGAACAATCCGCTGGCCTTTCACCGCGCGAGCGTGAGACCCTTCAGTGGACCGCTGAGGGCAAAACCGACTGGGAAATCGGCGAGATCATGGGCATCTCGGAACACGGGGTCGACTCACACCTGCGCGGGGTGCGCACGAAACTTCGAACACGCAATCGGGCTCAGTCTGTGGCCGAGGGTTTCCGGCTCGGTTTGATCGTCTAGGTAGGAGGCATCCCGCATCGGCCGACAGAGGATTCGGATAGCCCTTGGCGCACGACGAGCGAGACGATCATCTCCTGCGATTGATTGCGGCAGCCCTCAGCGTGCCTGCGCAAGTGTTTGCGACTGAAAGTGCTGTCGAACTGGACAAAGCCGGTGATCTGCACGGCACCTACCTGCTCGCCAGGTTGATCCGGGCTTTCCGCGCACTGCCGAACGACGATGAACGGCTTGAGGCGCTCCGCATAATCGAAGCGCGCATAACGCGGACCTCTTGATGCAGGCCGCACATCGCAGGCCGCTGAAGATGGGTCCGGTCACCACCGTCTGAGCGGCCATGAACGACGGGATCTGGCCGAAAAGAAACCGGTTGCGTTCGGTGTTCCGTCGAGAGGAAGCAGCCCTCGTTCCGCGATTCGCACAAGCCTCGCAGGCTCGTCCGAGTGGGCGATGCACGGCAGTGAATCATAAAATTCGGCACATGAAAGAGCTTCAGCTTATTGCTTGGCCATGCTCCGAGCGAGATGTTCGCCGATTATCACGCAGGTGAAGTGCAAGTTGGCCCGGCAATCACTGGGCATGATCGACGCATCGCAGACGCGCAGTCCGCCAATCTCGCGAACCTTGAGATCCGGGTCGACGACGCCGGATGCGTCCTGCCATCCGCTCATGCGGCAGGTGCCGGCCGCGTGCTGGATATCGCCGGCTTCGGCGAGCATCAGGGCATCGAGTTCGGTATCCGGGAGGCGCGCGGCCTCGCCGATCGCGAGCGGGCTTTCTCCGAACCGGATCGCCGTGGCGAGATCGGCCAGGGCCGGCTGCGCCATCAGGTGCGCGAGGCGTCGCACCGCATCGCGCATGCGCAGGCGATCGCGCGGATCGTCCAGCATGTTCTCCTCGATGACCGGATTGATCTCGGGATCGGCCGACGTGAGGTGCAGCGAACCGCGCGAGAACGCATCGTACAGCCCGACGCCGACGGCCCCTTGCGGGGTCGGCTCCGGACCCGTCAGGCCCCGGTGATTGTAGGCGACGAGGATCATGTCGCGCTCGCCGCCGCCCGCGAGACCGCTGGAATACGTCACGCAGCAGTTGGTGTGTCGCGCGTCCGGACCGAACGCCCGGTGGTCGGGCCGCAGATCCATCGTCGCCCGCAGGATCGGGTGATCCATGAAATGGCCGCCGACCGCCTCGCGGGCCTGAAGAACGGGGATGCCGAGGGCGTGGAGCTGCGCGGCCGGGCCGATCCCGGAGCGCATCAGGATGGCCGGGCTATGGATGGCGCCGGCGCACAGGACGATCTCGTGGCCGTGAACTTCGGTCCAGGGCCCCGTCCCGAAGCGGACGCGGATCCCGACCGCGCGGCGTCCCTCGAACAGGACGCGATCGACGAGGGCGCCGCCGCGGATCTCGAGATTGGGCCGCCCGCGTGCCGGCTCGAGGTAGGCGTCGTTGGTGGTGACACGGTGCCCATCGCGACTGTTGATCGGATTGCACGAGACGCCTTCGCCCTCCGGAGCGTTGAGGTTCGCCTTCCAGGGATGGCCGACAGCGAGGGCTGCGTCCCGCAGCCCGAGATCCACCGCGCCCCAGGCCTCCGGCGGCGCACGGTAGACCGGGAGCGGACCGCCACGACGGATGCCGGCCTCCGTGCCGAATTCGGCGTCGTCCTCGATCCGGTCGAAGAGCGGCAGCACGTCACGGGCCGACCAGCCGGTGCAGCCCTGTTCCGCCCAGGCATCGAAGGCCGCCGGGACACCGCGGATCGCGATCTGTGCGTTGACCGTCGAGCTGCCGCCGAGCGCACGCCCACGCCAATAAAAGCGGGGCTCCTGCACGCGCGTCCGCCGGCTCATCAGCCCGGGCCATTGCCAATCCGCCTGGTGGTCCGGATCGTACATGAACGGGACGATGTTGGCCGAGCGCAAGGCCGGCGGGGCCTCGCCGGTGCGCCAGTCGCGCCCCGCCTCCAGCAGGAGCACACGTCGCTTCGGATCTTCCGAGAGGCGTGCGGCGAGCGCGGCCCCCGCGGATCCGGCGCCGACGACGACCACATCGTACAGGGCTGCGCTCATTTCTTCTCAACGTTCCAGAACAGCGGGATGGCGGACGGGATCAGGCCGGTTAGCGTGGTCCGGTAGGCTGCGGGCTGCGCGAATTGGCCGAAGGGCACGACCAGGCCTTCGCCGTAGATGACGGATTGAATTTCGCCCGCGATGTCACGCCGCTTGTCCGGATCGGGCTCGCGGGAGAACCGGTCGAACAGCCCGACCATGCGCGGGTCGCACATGAACCCGGAACTCGCTGCATCCTTGCAATTGAAGTTGATCGCCGAGTTCGTGAGCGGGGAGCTGAGGTCGAGGCCGAGGGCGTGAATGCCGAAGACGTTCCACCCGGCCTTCTTGGTGCGACGCGCGAGCAGGGCCGCCCAATCCATGACCTGGAGATCCACGGTGAAGCCGGCCTGTTTCAGCCGGTCGGCCAGGATCGTCGAGGAGACGCGCGCCGCCTCGAGATCGTTGGCCGCCATCACGATCACGGGCTCGCCCTTGTAGGCGGTCGCCTTCAGGGCGGCTCGGGCCGCCGCCACCGACGGATCGCGCAGGAGTTCGGTCCCGGCATGCGTCTCGTAGGGGGAGCCGCAGATGAAGAAGGCGTCGCAGGTCTGCGAGAAGCGTGGATCCAGGCCGAACCCGTCCAGGACCTCGCGCTGATCCACGAGGCTCAGCAGCACGCGCCGGATCGCCGGGTCGTCGAAGGGCGCGGCCGCCGTGTTGATGCGGTAATGCCCCGTGAACCTGTGCGGGCCGGTGAAGTTCAACACCGCCAGGCCCTTGTTGCGCTCGATCTGTTCGATCAGATCGAAGGGCGCGTACTGCATGAGATCGATCTCGCCCACGCCGAGGGCGCCGACGGCCGTCGCCCCGTCCGGAATGACGCGAATGTCGAGGGCGCCGACCTTCACGACCTTGCCGCCGGCCAGGAAGTCCGCCGGCTCGGGACGCGGCCGATAATCGGCGTTCTTGCGCAACAGCATGTGGTCGCCGGTGATGTGCGCGGCGCGGTCGTAGACGAAGGGACCCGATCCCATGACCTCCGAGAGCTGCGTCGTGGCCGGCGTCGCGGCGAGCCGGGCGGGCATGATGAAGGGCGTCGGGCTCGACGTGGTGCCGAGCGTGTCGAGCACGAGGCCGTAGGGCTCCCGCAGCGTCAGCACGAAGGTTTTGTCGTCCACGGGCTCGAGCGCGGCCGCCACGTCCATCAGCCGGCCGCCGAGTGCGCTGCGGGCTGCCCAGCGCTTGAGCGAGGCGACGCAGTCGGCGGCCCGGACGGGCGTGCCGTCATGGAAGCGCAGGCCGTCGCGCAAGGTGAAGCGCCAGGTCAGGCGGTCATCCGACACCGACCACGTGTCGACCATTTGCGGCTGGAACAGGCCCCGCGCGTCCGGCGCGAACAGCGTGTCGTAGACCATGAAGCCGAAGGTTCGGGTGATGTAGGCCGTGGTGAAATAAGGATCGAGGGTGACGATCTCCGCCTCGAGCACGGCCCGCACCGTCGTCTCCGCACCGGCCGGTGCCGGCGCGAGGAGCGCACCCGCGGCTGCAATCAGCCCGGGAAGCCAGAATCGTCTCATGCGTATTCACCCTGTGTCCGGGCCGGCTAAGCAAGCCGGATACCAGCAAAAGATGGCGTGCCGATCCAGGGGCGTTCGGCGCGATCCGCGAGGGCACCGTGCGGGCCTCCTCACCCACGAATTGGAAGGTTGCCGGGTTAGCGCCACCAGAAGTGGCCTGTTCGATGCATTCGGCTGGAACGGCCCCAGCTCGCCGTGGGGATTGCCGGATCGCCCCGGAGGGCTCCGAGCCGCTTGAAAAGGTCCCGGATGAATCGACGCGATTTCGCCAAGCTCGTGCTCGCCGCAGGTGCGGCGGGGCCGATCCCCTTCGGCATCACGCGCGCCGCAGGCCAGACCCGCGGCGGCGTCCTCACCACCGTGATCCAGCCCGAGCCGCCGATCCTGGTCTCGGCGCTCAACCAGCAGGCCCCGACGCTCACGGTCTGCGGCAAGATCTACGAGAGCCTGCTCACCTACGATTTCGATCTGACGCCGAAGCCCGGCATGGCCCAGAGCTGGGAGCGCAGCCCGGATGGCCTGACCTACACGTTCAAGCTGTTTCCCGGGATCACCTTTCACGACGGGTCGCCGATGACCTCGGAGGATGTGGTGTTCTCCGTCACGAAGGCGCTGATGGAGGCTCATGCGAGGGCGCGCGGCACGTTCTCGCGCCTTGCTTCCGCCGAAGCGCCGGACCCGCTCACCGTGGTGTTCAAGCTGAAGGAGCCGTTCGCGCCGTTCCTGCACGCTTTCGACGCCACCACCGCGCCGATCATCTCCAAAGCGCTCTACGAGAACACCGATCTGCGGCAGAACCCGAACAACGCCCGGGCGATCGGCACCGGCCCGTTCAAGCTCAAGGAATGGGTCAAGGGATCCCACATCCACCTCGTGCGCCACGAAGGCTATTACCGCAACGGTGAACCCTATCTCGACGAGATCTACTACCGCGTCATTCCGGACGCGGCCTCCCGGGCCGTCGCCCTGGAGAGCGGCACGATCCAGCTGACCCAGTGGAACGACGTCGAGGCCTTCGACGTGCCGCGCCTCAAGGCGCTGCCGAACCTCGACATGACCACGAAGGGCTATGAGTTCTACGCCCCCCATCTCTGGCTGGAGATGAACACGCGCATCGCGCCGATGAACGACCGGCGATTCCGGCAGGCGGTGCTCTACGCCATCGACCGGGAGGCCCTGCGCAAGCGCGTCTTCTTCGGCCTCGGCAAGGTCGCCACCGGCCCGGTCTCCTCGAAGACGCGGTTCTACGAGCCGGACGTGAAGACCTACGAGTATGCCCCGGCCAAGGCGGCGGCGCTCCTGGACGAGATGGGGCTGAAGCCCGGCGCGGGCGGCAAGCGGGTAAGCCTGAAATACCTGGTGCCGCCCTACGGCGAGCTGTGGCAGCGGGTGGCCGAGTACGTGCGCCAGTCCCTCGGCAAGGTCGGGATCGACATCGTGCTGGAAGGCATCGACGTCGGCGGCTGGGCGGCGCGATGCGGCAACTGGGAGTTCGAGATCTCCGCGCCCTGGACCTACCAATACGGGGATCCCGCTCTCGGCGTCTCGCGCTCCTACATCTCCACGAACATCCGCAAGGGCATCCTGTTCTCGAACACCTCCGGATACAGCAATCCGGAAGTCGACAGGTTGTTCGAGGAGGCTGCCGTGGCGCGTGACGACGCGACCCGGCAGGCGCTCTACAGCCGGGTCCAGAAGATCCTGGTCGAGGACGCCGCGGTGGCCTGGCTCACCGAACTCGATTTCCCGACCTTCACCGACAAGCGCATCAAGGATCTCGTCGTCACGGGCAGCGGCGTGAACGACACCTTCGCCCGGGCCTATCGCGCATGAGGACGATGGCCGCCCTGGCCGCCTGGATCGCGCGGACGCTGGCGGTGATCCTGGTCATCGCCAGCGTGAACTTCGCCCTCGTCCACGCGGCGCCCGGCGATCCGGCCCAGGTCATCGCGGGCCAGTCCGGCGCCTCGGACGAGACGCTTCTCCGGCAGCTCCGGGCGGAATACGGCCTCGACAAGCCCTACCCGGTGCAACTCGCGACCTATCTCGGCCGGGTCCTGCGGCTCGACCTCGGCTATTCCTACCGGCAGCAGCGGCCGGTGCTCGGCCTCGTGCTGGAGCGCCTGCCCGCGACCCTGCTGCTCACCGGCACGGCCTTCGCCCTGGCGCTCGGGTCCGGGATCCTGCTCGGTACCCTGTCGGGCGTCCGGGCGGGCCGGTGGTCCGACACGCTGATCGGCCTCGTGGCGCTGGTGCTCTACGCCATGCCGGTCTTCTGGCTCGGCCTGATGCTGGTGCTGGTCTTCTCGGTCCAGCTCGAATGGCTGCCGGCCTTCGGCTACCGCAGCGTCGGCGCGACCCTCTCGCCGCTGGGGCAGGTCGGCGACGTGCTGGCCCATCTGATCCTGCCCGTCCTGTCGCTCGCCGCCGTCTATCTGGCGGTCTACGCCCGCCTGATGCGGACCTCGATCGTCGAGGTCGCCGCCCAGGACTTCGTGAAGACCGCCCGGGCCAAGGGGCTTACCCGCGGACGCGTGATCCGCGACCACATGATCCGCAACGCGATCCTGCCGGTGGTCACCGTCGCCGGCATGCAGGCCGGGGCGCTCGTGGGCGGCTCGGTGGTGGTCGAGACCGTCTTCGCCTGGCCGGGGCTCGGCCGGCTGGTGTTCGAGGCCCTCAGCCAGCGCGACTACCCGGTCCTGCTTGGGATCTTCCTCGTCATGTCCGTGCTCGTGATCGTCATCAACATGCTGACCGACCTGCTCTCGCGGCTCATCGATCCGCGGATCGACGCCTCCGCGAAGGCCGCGTGATGGGGTTCGTCCGGGCGTTCCTGCGCAATCCCGGCGGGGTGATCGGCCTCGTGCTGCTCGTGGCGGTGGTCGTGGTGGCGATCTTCGCGCCGCTCCTCGTCCCGGTCGATCCCTGGGAGATGGTCGGCGCGCCCTTCGAGCCGCCGCTCAGCCCCGATCTGCCCCTGGGCTCCGACACGATGGGCCGGGACATCGCCGCCGGCCTCGCCCATGGCGCCCGGGTCTCGCTGGCGATCGGCCTCGCCTCGACGCTCGCAGCGCTGCTGATCGGCGTGGCGATCGGGGCGACGGCCGGATGGTTCGGCGGCGTCGTCGACGCCGTGCTGATGCGGATCGCCGAGCTGTTCCAGACGATTCCCGGCTTCATCCTGGCGGTACTGCTGGTCGCGACCCTCGGGCCGTCGCTCGCCCACGAGATCCTGGCGATCGCGGCGATCAGCTGGCCGCCGCTGGCACGCCTGACCCGCGGCGAGTTCCTGCGGCTGAAGAACCGGGACTTCGTGCGGGCCGCCGCCTGCCAGGGCGAGCGCCCCGCGGCCCTGGTCCTGCGCCACATCCTGCCGAATGCCCTGGCGCCGATCATCGTCACCGGCTCGCTCACGGTGGCCACCGCGATCCTGATCGAGAGCGCGCTGAGCTTCCTCGGTCTGGGCGATCCGAACCTGATGTCCTGGGGCTACATGGTCGGCGCCGCCCGCACGGTCATCCGGCAGGCCTGGTGGACGAGCGTCTTCCCCGGCGCCGCGATCCTCGTGACGGTGCTCGCCATCAACCTCGTCGGCGAGGCGCTCAACGACGCGCTCAACCCGCGGCTTGCCCGGCGGAGCGGCGCATGAGCCAGCCGGTCCTCACGATCTCGGAACTCTCCGTAAGCCTGCCGCGGGGCGCCGACCGGGCCCAGGCGGTGAGCGACGTCTCGATCACGGTGGGCGCAAACGAGATCGTCTGCCTCGTGGGCGAGTCGGGGTCGGGCAAGTCGATGATCGCCCACGCGATCCTGGGCCTGCTGCCGTCGGGGGTGACGGTGGCCGGCGGCGCGGTCGCGCTGCGCGGGCGCGACATCGCCACCGCCTCCGAGGCGGAGATGCGCACCGTCCGCGGACGCGAGGCCGCGATAATCTTCCAGGAGCCGCTCAGCGCACTGAACCCGCTGAAACGGATCGGCGAGCAGATCGCCGAGGCCATACGGGCCCATGCGCCGGAAACGCCGCGCTCCGCGGTCGGAGCACGGGTCGGCGCGCTGATCCAGGATGTCGGCCTGCCCGACCCGGCGCGGATCCGGGCCAGCTTCCCGTTCGCGCTGTCGGGCGGCCAGCGCCAGCGGGTGATGATCGCCATCGCCATGGCCAACAATCCGGCGCTGCTGGTGGCCGACGAGCCGACCACCGCCCTCGACGTGACCACGCAGGCGCAGATCCTGGCGCTAATCCGCCGCCTCCAGAGCGAGCGGCAGATGGGCGTCCTGCTGATCACGCACGATTTCGGCGTGGTCGCCGAGATGGCCGACCGCGTCGTGGTGATGCGCGACGGCCGGGTCGTCGAGCAGGGCAGCGCCGAGGCGGTCCTGACCGCGCCGCGCGACCCCTACACCCGGGCATTGATCGCCGCGGTGCCGCATGGCGGCGGCCGCACGCCCCGCAGGACGACGGCGGCGTCGCCGCCGCTGCTCGAGATCGAAGCACTCTCCAAGACCTTCATCACCCGGCAGGGCTGGTTCCGTCCAGCCCGGCGCGTGGTCGCCGCGGACGGGATCTCCCTCACGCTGTCGGCCGGCGAGACGGTGGCGGTGGTGGGCGAGTCGGGGTCGGGCAAGTCGACCCTGGGGCAGATGATCCTGCGTCTGGCCGAGCCGGATTCGGGCCGTGTCCGCTTCGAGGGCCAGGATCTCCTGGCCCTGCGGGGCGAAGCCCTCCGGGTCGCACGCCGCCGCCTCCAGATCGTGTTCCAGGACCCGTTCGCGGCGCTGAACCCGCGCCAGAGGGTCGGCGAGGCGATCGCCCGCGGCCCGATGGCCTACGGCGTGCCGAAGGCCGAGGCGGTAGACGAGGCACGGGCGCTGCTCGACCGGGTCGGCCTGAAGGCAGGCGCGGCCGACCGCTTCCCGCACGAGTTCTCCGGCGGCCAGCGCCAGCGCATCTGCATCGCCCGGGCGCTGGCGCTCAAGCCGCGCGTCCTCGTAGCGGACGAGGCGGTTTCGGCGCTCGACGTTTCCGTACAGGCCCGCGTGCTCGACCTGCTGGCGGAGCTCCGCGCCGAGTACAACCTCGCGATGCTGTTCATCACCCACGACCTGCGCATCGCGGCCCGGATCGCCGACCGGGTCGCGGTGATGCAGCAGGGCCGGATCGTCGAGGCGGGACCGGCCGCTGCGATCTTCGCCGCGCCCGAGCACCCCTACACGCGCGGCCTCGTGGCCGCGATGCCCGGCCGCCGCCTGTTCGGCGGCCTCGACGCGTCGGCGCCCGAGGCGCGGACCGCCTGAGCGCGTCCGCCGGTTCGGCGACGAAGGCCCGCGGCACCGGCACGGATGATGCACCAGGCGTGTGTTTTTCGAGGCGCCTGCAACTCTCGGGGAGATCGATGGCTTCGGCGAGCGGACGAATTCTGACGGGCGCGGAGGTGAAGGCGCTGTCGCAGCGCTCGGACCTGCGCGGTGCGATGCGCCTCGGCGCGCATGTCTTGATGTTGGCCGGCTCCGGCTGGCTGGTCTGGCGCTCCGGGCCGTGGACGCTGCTGCCCGCCATGCTGCTGCTCGGCAGGGACTGTCAGGAATTTCGTGTGGGGGCGGCCATAGTGGATCCGAAGGAGGTTCCCGATGGCACGACGCAAAGCACCCCACGTCCCTGACGCGATCCTGGACCAGCTCCTGGCCGGGGCCGATCCGA
>NZ_VRVA01000040.1:0-43351 GCF_008039945.1 Methylobacterium sp. WL64 | reverse complement strand
ACATGCAGCAGCCCCTCATGGAAGCTTCGCCGACTGGCCGCTACTTGCCCAAAAAGCTTCTGGTGTCCGAGCGGCCGACGCATGTGATAAAGTCGGGATCGAGCCGGCGACCAATCGGCGTCGCAACCGGCCTCGTCTACTTTGCTCGGCTCGATCGCAGGCGGGCGACCTCGCTCGGTCCGATTTCGAGGTAGAACCGGATCGCATCGTCGATCAGAGCGTCGGGCGTAACACCCGCCGCCTTCGCGGCCTGAGCGACCTGGAGGCCGAGCGCCAGATCGACGCGCAGGGCGGCGCCTTGGCTCGGCGACGCTGGTGCGGCCGCAGGGGCAGGTATGGGCGCAGCACTGTTCCGCGACTCGAGCTTGCCGAGCTTCGCTTCGCGACGGCCCCGGTGGACGAGAGCGTCTGCGCGCTCATTAAGACGGTCGCCGGCATGCCCCCGGACCCAGGTCCATTTCACGTCGCGCGCCGCGTTCAGTTCGTCGAGGCGCTTCATGAGGTCGACGTTCTTCACGTCACCCGTCGTCGTGCGCCAGCCCTTCGCCTTCCAACCGCGCATCCACTCGGTCACCGATTTGACGACGTACTGGCTGTCGCACCGCATCTCGATCGCGGCCCCGGCCGGGAAATGCTCAAGACCCTTGATCGCAGCCGTCAGCTCCATGCGGTTGTTGGTCGTTGTGCCGGGCTCTCCGCCGCACAGCTCGACCGTGCCGTCCGGAGCGGCGACGACGACCCCCCAACCGCCTGGCCCGGGGTTAGGGTCGCAACCGCCATCGGCATAAACGATCGTTCGCATCGTAGCATCAGTCCTTCCGTATTGGGTGGTCGATCGCAGACTACCATCGCTTCGAGGCGCGCCGATGGCTGTCCAATCGCAGCGTTGTTCATTGCCGCGATGCGGTTGAAGCGAAATTCATAGCAGTGGATGTCAGGGTATGAGTTGGGGCAGCGCCCATGACGGATACTGATATTATAAAATAGTACAACTTTTATTCGTCTATATCTTATCGTTCAATCGCTAAATAAGCATTATGATGAGTTGCGGATATTTTTGTCGGCTGATGTTTGGGGGTAAACCAAGGTTTTAGCTAGAAAATTTCTTTTTTTCCAAGATGTTAGAACCCAGTGTCTGATCCGTGCGAGCCGATACCCCTAGATTGCGATGATGGACCGATCGATGGTCACCTGAACGCAGCCCACCGGCATCCGGTTGGCACTTGGAAAGTCATGTCTTCAAGTGTCAGGCGCGTTCGCCCTGCCCTCGACAGCGCGAAGATTTGTGCATCCGGCGCACTCAAAAGCGGCAGACGGCCGCTTGCGTATGATCGGAAAATTTCTCAAAAACGCAACGGAAGAGAATTTTTGATCGGTTGAGACGCCGTGGCCCTACAATCTGAGGACGCGTCCGTAACACACCGCATCGCGAAGGCTTTCCCGGCGCTCAGCGCGGCCCATCGGCAGGTCGCACGATTCGTCCTGGATCATCCGTTGAAGGTGGCTACCCTGCCGGTGAACGAGCTTGCCGACCTCGTCGGCGTCTCCGTCGCCACGGCTAACCGGTTCGCCCGCGCCGTCGGCTACGAGGGCTATGCGAAGTTCCGCGCTGCCCTGGTCCTCAGTTACGAAAAGGCCCTGGCACCGGTCGAGAAGCTGCGCGTCGGCCGGGATCAGCCTGCGACCGTACCTGAAATCCTCGACGGAGCCCTCGCCGAAATCATCCGCAACATCGAAGCGACCCGGCGGACGCTCGACGGCGCGACGTGTACCCAAGCGGTCCAGGCGATCCATCAGGCCCGGAGGGTGTACGTCGTAGGTTTGGGCAGCAGCAGCTGGCCGGCCGGGATCCTCGCGCGCAACCTCGACGTCAACCGCGAGGACGTCCATCTGCTGGCGACGCTGGAAGGCCCCGGCTTCGCCGCGCGGACCCTGCGCCGACTGACCCCCGATGACCTCGTCGTCGTCCTCGCCACGCCGCGATACTTCGCCGATACGGTGAGGCTGGCCCAGATCGCCCGGAGGCACGGGGCCACGGTGCTGGCGCTGACCGACGGGCCGCATTCCCCCCTCGTCGCGACCGCCACACTCGCGCTCTACGCGCAGACCGACTGCCATTACTTCGCTGCCTCGGATGCCAGCCTGACAGCGCTCGTGGAGGCCTTGGCAAGCGCCTTCGCGTTCGCCGCCGGGGACCTCGTCCCGGCCGCGACGCGGGTCACGGAAGCGGTGCTGCCCTGGCTCGATCGCGACTATGCCGCTTGGCCGCCCCAGGGTGGAGCCGACGACCTGTCAGAGACCCCGCAATCCGGAGCTGCCTCATGAGCGACCGCCGCCCCGTTCTCGTGATCCACGGTGGTGCTGGGACGATCGCGCAGGGCCAGGCAGATGCTGGCGCGGCACACTATCACGCGGCCCTCGCCGGCATCCTGGCGGCTGGAGCGGACTGCCTCGCGCGCGGTGGCAGCGCCCTCGATGTCGTGGGCCTCGCCGTCGACCTCTTGGAAGAGTGTCCGCTCTTCAACGCGGGCCACGGCGCCGTCTTCACCAGCGCCGGCACGCACGAGCTCGACGCCGCCGTCATGGACGGCGCCACGCTGCGCGCGGGCGCCGTCGCGAGTGTCACGCGGGTGCGCCGGCCCGGTCGGGCGGCCCGGGCCGTGATGGATGGGGGCGAGCACGTCCTCATAGCCGGTGGCGGTGCCGATGCATTTGCTGAGGGGCGAGGCCTTGAGATGGTCGAACCGGACTTCTTCTCCACGGATGCCCGCCGCGACCAGCTCCACCGCGCCCAGGCCGCCGGAAAGGTCGCCCTCGACCATGACGTGGCGTCCGGCCCGCTCGACGAGACGCGCAAGTTCGGGACGATCGGCGCCGTTGCGCTCGACCGGAACGGCCATCTCGCTGCCATGACCTCGACCGGGGGCATGACCAACAAGCGTCCCGGCCGGGTCGGCGACTCACCCCTGATCGGCGCGGGGACCTATGCGGATGACCGGACCGCCGCCGTGTCCTGCACCGGCACGGGCGAGGCTTTCATTCGCATCGCGGCGGCGCACGACGTCTGCGCGCGCATGGCCTACGGGGGGCAAGATCTCGAGACGGCGGCCCGTGCGGTGGTCCACGAGGCCCTTGCGGCGGTCGGTGGCCGTGGCGGGCTGATCGCGGTCGACGCCCATGGGCAAGTCGCGATGCCGTTCAATACTGAGGGCATGTATCGTGGCCTTGTCCATCCGGGCGAGACGCCGGTCACGGCGATCTTCAGTGATTCCCGTCACATATCGCCCCCCTTGCGCTGAGGTCCGTCATGCTGGCCACCGCATCCGGGACCGCTTCCCATTCCGTTCTGCCGGACCGCCAAGTCGTCGCCGTCGAGGGCCTGACAGTCCGCTTCGCCACCTCCGAACGCGTCGTGGAGGCGGTCCGCGACCTATCGTTCCATGTCGACGCGGGCGAGACCTTGGCGATCGTCGGCGAGTCCGGCTCCGGTAAGTCCGTGACCTCGCTGAGCTTGATGCGTCTCGTCGAACACGGCGGCGGCCGGATCGCGGCCGGGCGGATGCCGTTTCGGCGGCGCTCGGGCGAAATCGTCGACTTGGCGGGTGCTTCGAACGCTCGGATGCGCGCGATCCGCGGCGCCGAGATCGCGATGATCTTCCAGGAACCGATGACCTCGCTGAACCCGGTCTTCACGGCTGGGGATCAGATCGCGGAGTCGATTCGCGTCCATCAAGGGAAGAGCGCGTCAGCTGCTCGGGCCGAGGCGCTGCGCATGCTCGATCTCGTGCGTATCCCCGAGGCGCGCAACGTGCTCGGGCGCTATCCGCATCAGCTCTCCGGCGGGATGCGCCAACGCGTGATGATCGCCATGGCCCTGGCCTGCAAGCCCCAGTTGCTCATCGCCGACGAGCCGACCACCGCCCTCGACGTCACCATCCAAGCGCAGATCCTCGAACTTATCCGCAGCCTTCAGGCCGAGATGAAGATGGGTGTCGTCTTCATCACCCATGACATGGGCGTCGTGGCCGAGATCGCCGACCGCGTGCTGGTGATGTACCGCGGCGACAAGGTCGAGGAGGGGCCGGCCCCGGCACTCTTCGCAGACCCTCGCCACGGCTATACCCGTGCTCTCCTGGCCGCCGTCCCGCGGCTCGGAGCGATGGCAGGAAGCGATCTGCCGAAAAAATTCGATCTGCTGCGAGCCGAGCTTCCGGCGGATATGGCCCCGCCGGACGAGGCGCCGCCCCACGACACCATTCGCCCCGGCGCCGCACCGATCCTGCGGGTGCGCGACCTCGTCACCCGGTTCGACATTCGCGCCGGCCTACTCGACCGCGTTCGCCGCCGGGTCCACGCGGTCGAGCGGGTCAGCTTCGATCTCCATCCCGGAGAGACTCTCGCTCTGGTCGGCGAATCCGGGTGCGGCAAGTCGACGACGGGCCGCTCGCTCCTGCGTCTGGTCGAGAGCCAGAGTGGCCTGATCGAGTTCGATGGCGGAAACGTCCGCGACCTGCCTGCCGGACAGCTGCGCGGCCTGCGGCGGAATATCCAGTTCATCTTTCAGGACCCCTACGCGTCCCTCGACCCACGCCTGACGGTGGGCTTCTCGATCATGGAGCCGCTTCTCGTTCACCGGATCGCGACCCGCCGGGCGGCCGAAGCCCGCGTGGCTTGGCTCCTTGAGCGCGTTGGTCTCACCCCCGACCAAGCCCAGCGCTACCCGCACGAGTTCTCGGGTGGCCAGCGCCAGCGAATCGCCATCGCCCGGGCGCTCGCCCTGAACCCGAAGGTCATCGTCGCCGATGAGGCGGTGTCGGCTCTCGACGTGTCGATCCAAGCCCAGATCGTCAACCTGATGCTCGACCTCCAGCAGGAGTTCGGCCTCGCCTACCTCTTCATCAGCCACGACATGGCCGTAGTCGAGCGGATCAGCCACCGGGTCGCGGTCATGTATCTCGGTCAGATCGTCGAGATCGGCCCGCGCCGGGCGATCTTCGAGAACCCGCAGCATCCCTACACCCGCAAGCTGATGGCGGCGGTACCGGTCGCCGACCCAGCACGCCGCCACCTGCGTGCTGGCCGGCTCATGACCGACGAGATCCCGAGCCCGATCCGGGCGCTTGGCGACGAGCCGCCCGTGGCGCCCCTCGTAGCGGTCGGTCCCGGCCATTTCGTCGCCCGCCACATGGTCGGTGGCCTTGCCGCCTGACCCCGCCTCAATCCCGCCAGTAGGATCGCCCCCATGCCCCGAGGTCTGACCGTGTTCGAGCGTATTCTCCTTGCTTCCACTCTCCTGACCGTAGCGGTATCCCCCGCAGCGGCGGCGGGCGATCCGATCCTGGCGATCAGCGGCCAGCCCGAGACGCTCGACCCGTACAATACGAACACGACGCTCACGACGGCCGTCACCAAGTCGTTCTACGAGGGGCTCTTCGGGTTTGATAAGGACCTCAAGGTCCGCAACGTTCTTGCCCAGAACTACGAGATGTCTCCGGACGGTCTCGTCTACACGTTCACGCTGCGCGAAGGCGTGAAATTCCACGACGGCACGGCGTTCGACGCGGCAGCGGTCAAAGCCAATCTCGACCGTGTCCTCGATCCGGAGAACCACCTCGCCCGCTTCAATCAGTTCAACCGCATCAAGATGGTCGAGGTGCTCTCGCCCGCGAGCCTGCGCATCACCTTGAAGGAGCCCTTCGGGCCGTTCATCAATTCCCTCGCCCACGCCTCGGCGGCGATCATCTCTCCGACGGCCTTGAAGAAATACGGCAAGGACATCGCCTTCCACCCGGTCGGCACCGGACCCTTCACCTTCGTGGACTGGAAGCAGACCGATTACGTCAAGGGCGCAAAGTTCGCCGCGTACTGGCAGGCCGGGCTCCCGAAGGTCGACACCGTCACCTGGAAGCCTGTCCCGGAGAACGGCACCCGCGCGGCCATGCTGCAGACGGGAGAGGCCGACTTCGCCTTCCCGCTCCCCTACGAGCAGGCTAAGATGCTTGAGACCAACAAGAAGCTGAGGGTCGAGGCGCACGCCTCGATCATCGAGAGATACCTCAGCATGAACGTGCTGCAGAAGCCGTTTGACGACCTGCGGGTGCGTCAGGCGATCAACTACGCCATCAACAAGGATGCGCTCGCCAAGGTCGCCTTCAGCGGCTACGCCTTCCCCGCGCAGGGCATCGTCCCGCAGGGCGTGCTCTATGCCCACGCTATGAATCCGTGGCCCTACGACCCCGCCAAGGCGCGCCAGCTGCTCAAGGACGCGGGGCTACCCCAACGGCTTCGAGGCGAGCCTCTGGAGCGCCTACACCACGACCACCGCCCAGAAGGCGATCCAGTTCATCCAGCAGCAGCTCGGTCAGGTCGGCATCAAGGTGCAGACCCAGGCGCTTGAGCCCGGCCAGCGCACCGAGTGGGTTCAAACCGCTCCCGACCCGAAGACGGCCCGGGTCCGTCTGTACTATGCCGGTTGGTCGTCCTCGACAGGTGAGGCCGACTGGGGTCTACGGCCGCTTCTGGCGACGGAGGCCTGGAGGCCCAAGCTCAACAACACGGCCTATTACAGCAACTCTGAATTCGACTCTCTCCTGGCCAAGGCCCTGGTCTCGACCAGCGACGCGGAGAAGACCGACCTGTACGCCAAGGCCCAGGAGATCGTCATGAAGGATGCGCCCTGGGCGCCCCTCGTGACCGAGCAGAACCTCTACGCAACCTCGGCGCGGCTCTCCGGTGTCTACGTCATGCCTGACGGCAACATCGATTCCGGTGAGATCGCCGTCACGCACTAGACGCGTCCGGCCCCGGACCCGACGCGAGGCGGCATTCAAGGCTGACCGCCTCGCGCTGCAGGCGTTCGCGCATTCCTCACGAAAACCTTCGATCGCAGGCGCGAGCCTATGTTGACCTTCCTGCTCAAGCGGCTCCTCGGGCTGCTGCCCACGCTGCTGATCGTCGCGGTGCTGGTCTTCCTGTTCGTCCATCTGCTTCCGGGCGATCCGGCACGCCTGGCGGCCGGACAGGATGCCGACGCCCAGACGGTGGCGCTGGTTCGCACCGAACTCGGCCTTGACCGGTCGCTGCCCGAGCAGTTCGTCCGCTATTTCGCCCACCTCGCGCAGGGCGATTTCGGCGTCTCGATCCGCACTCGCCGCCCGGTCGCCGTCGAGATCGGCGAGCGCTTCATGCCGACGCTGCTGCTGACGCTCACCAGCATGGCCTGGGCCGTCGCCTTCGGCCTCATGATCGGCATCGTCTCCGCGGTCTACCGGAACGAGTGGCCCGACCGATTCGGCATGACGCTCGCCGTCTCCGGCATCTCGTTCCCCGCCTTCGCGCTGGGCATCCTCCTGATGCAGATCTTCTCGGTGGAGCTCGGGTGGCTGCCCACCGTCGGTGCGGCGACGTGGTGGCACTACATCCTGCCTTCGCTGACCCTCGGCGCCGCCGTCGCCGCCGTGATGGCTCGCTTCACGCGCGCCGCCTTCATCGAGGTGATCGGCGAAGATTTCGTGCGCACGGCTCGAGCGAAGGGGCTGAAGGAGCGAAGCGTCATCGCCAAGCACTGCCTGCGCAACGCCCTGATCCCCGTCGTCACCATGATGGGCCTGCAGTTCGGCTTCCTCCTCGGCGGCTCAATCGTCGTGGAGGCGGTGTTCAACTGGCCCGGTATCGGCCGTCTGCTCGTCGATGCCGTAAATCAGCGCGACTATCCGGTGATCCAGGCCTTGGTCCTGCTGTTCTCCCTGGAGTTCATCCTGATCAATCTGGTCGTGGACGTGCTCTACGGTCTCATCAACCCGACCATTCGCTACAGCTGAGCTGGCCGTGATCGAAACCGTCGTCCCCGCCGCGATTGCATCCGTCCCCAGCGGCGTGCGCACGCCGTGGTCCGAGTTCCTGCGCAAGTTCCGGCGCCAGCGTGTCGCCGTCGCTGCGCTCGGCTTCATCGCCCTCTTGGTCGTGATCGCCGTTCTGGCTCCCTGGATCGTCCCCTACGACGCCGTCAACGACTTTGACTACGACCGGATCAACGAGGGCCCCTCGGTCGCACACTGGTTGGGCGTCGATCCCCTCGGGCGGGATATCCTTAGTCGCATCATCGAGGGTGCGCGGATCTCCCTCGCTACAGGCTTCCTTTCGGTCGCCGTCGGCGGCTTCGTCGGTACGCTTCTCGGTCTGCTGGCGGGCTACTACGGCGGCTGGTGGGACCGGCTGGTCATGCGCATGTCAGACGTCCTGTTCGCCTTCCCGGGAATCCTACTCGCCCTCGGCGTCGTGGCGATACTCGGTTCCGGGCTCGTCAACGTCGTCGTAGCCGTGTCCGTTTTCAGCGTTCCGGCCTTCGCGCGGCTCGTGCGCGGCACGACCTTGGTCCTGAAGAACACCACCTATATCGAGGCCGCGCACAGCATCGGTGCTCCGGACCGGACAATCCTCCTTCGGCACATCCTCCCGGGTACGATCTCGGGTATCGTCGTCTACTTCACGATGCGGCTGGGCACCTCGATCATCACGGCGGCGAGCCTGTCCTTCCTCGGGATGGGCGCGCAGCCGCCGACGCCCGAATGGGGGGCCATGCTGAACGAAGCCCGGGCCGACATGGTCTCGGCGCCGCACGTAGCCCTGTTCCCGAGCCTGGCGATCTTCTTCACGGTGCTCGCCTTCAACCTCCTCGGGGATGGTCTTCGGGACGCCCTTGACCCGAAGATCGATCGCCAATGACGGCGCCCGCCTCTCCTCGCACGGCGCCGCGGGTCGGGCGCCTGCCGCGGGGCGCCCGCGACGCCATCACCGATGTGGCGGGCGTGACTGTCGGCCATTGCACGCTGGCCGACGGGGAGGTGCAGACCGGGGTGACGGTCGTCCTGCCGCACGGTGGCGATCTATACCGGGACCGGGTCCCGGCGGCCGGCGTGGTGCTCAACGGATTCGGCAAGTCCGTCGGCCTCATGCAGGTCGAGGAACTCGGTGTGCTGGAGACGCCCGTCGCCCTGACCAACACCTTCAGCGTGCCGGCGGTGGCGGCCGCCCAGATCCGGATCGCGATCACTGCCAATCCTGAGATCGGGCGCGGGTTGCCAACCGTCAACCCGCTCGTGTTCGAGTGCAACGACGGCCATCTCAACGACATCCAGCGCATGGCGGTCGAACCGGCTCATTATCGCGACGCGGTCGGCGCGGCCGGGACCACCGTGGCGGAAGGGTCGGTCGGTGCCGGGCGCGGGATGTCGAGTTTCGGGTTCAAGGGTGGCATCGGTACCGCCTCCCGGCGGATCCGCACGCCAGCGCGCGGCCGATTCACTGTGGGCACGCTCGTCTTGTCGAACTTCGGCAAACTGTCCCAGATCCGAGTCTGCGGCAAGCCGCTTGCCCCCTACCTCAGGACCGCTTCAGAGGACGAGGTAGTAGGCGCGGAAACCCCGGAGAAGGGATCGATCATCATGATCGTCGCCACCGATGCGCCGCTCGACGCGCGCCAGTTGCGTCGGGTCGCCCGGCGCGCCGGCGCGGGCCTTGCCCGGACCGGGTCGGTGTTCGGCCACGGTAGCGGCGACATCGCTCTCGCTTTCACGACCGCCTACACCGTGCCGCACGATCCCACACGCCCAGCGCCCATGCCCGTCCTACTTCACGACGCGGAGCTCGATCCGTTGTTCGAGGCCGCCGCCGACGGAATCGAGCAGGCGATCATCCATGCCCTGTGGCGGGCCGAGACGGTGACGGGTCGAGCCGGCCACATGCGACACGCGCTGACCGAACTTCTGCCCAGCTGGGCCGACATCCTCGGGCCTGATTGATGTGCGACCTGATCTCGACGGACATCGAGGGCGACGCCGGCATCTACAGGCCGAACTGCTTGGCTCGGTAGGATCGGATCCGGCGATTGACCGGATTGCAGGTCTGCGGCTCGACTCACTGGAAAGCCGCGAGGATCGCCTTCGGCACCTTGCAGATGTACGTGTATTTCGGATTGACCATCTGCGTGCAGCGCGCCTCGGCGATCTGTGCGAGCAGAAGGTAACCCTCCGGTTCGGGGATGTTCCACTCGTCCGCAAGCCAGTAGATCATGTCGGCGAACGCGATGCGCATCGCGTCCTCAAGCGGACGGGCGCAGCCGAGCGTGCAGATATGCGTGGGCGTCTCGATCCGCGGGTGGCCGAGCCGCGCCGGCGCGGGCACGAGGCTCACCCGCAGGGTCACGTTCGCACCGATTTCGATCGCCCCCATCCCAACCGCTTCGCCGTCGCCCTGGAGCGCGTGACAATCGCCGATGAAGAAATGCGCGCCGGCCTTCTCGACCCGCAGCATCACCATGTTCCCGGTAGTGACCTCCTGAACGTCGAGGTTGCCGCCATGCGTGCCGTTGTCGACCGTGAGGACTGCACCATGGACGGGCGCGACGCCGATGACGCCGGCCATCGGCTTCACCGGCAGCCGGAGCCGGTCATTCCAGATGACATGACCGTCGTTTACATCGACGATCTTTGTCCGGATGCCCCATTCCTTGCGGCGCACCCAGTCCGGAAACATGCCGTGCCCGGGCCAGAGGGAGCTGTAGCCGCGTTGGCCCAGTTCCATGTCAAGGATTTCGACCTTCAGCATGTCGCCCGGCTTCGCGCCCGCGACTTCGATCGGCCCCGTCGCCCCATTCACGAACGGGAAGGTGACGTCGGCCTCGGTCAGGTTCTGCCCGAGTTCCTTTATGACCCCGTCACCAATGTTGATCACGCATTCAACCGTGACGATCTCGCCGGGTGCGATCGTCGCGACGAAGGGCTCGTCGCCCGAGAGGGCGTATTTGATCGTTCCTTGTTTGCTGATGCGCTGCGTCACATGGAACTCCTTTGGCGATGTCGGTGGTATCGAGGGGGCGTGGGTCAGAGATGATCCCGCCAAGGCATGAGCGCCCGTTCGGCCCGGCCGACTAGGAAAGTCAGAACGAGGGCCAGCGCGATCGTGCCGACCAGCGCGGCGAAGACCTTCGGGATCGCGTAGAGGGATCCCGCTTGGAAGATTGCGTGGCCCAGCCCTACGGACGACGACATGAACTCGCCGACGATGGCGCCGATCAGCGCGAAGCCGACAGTGAGCTTCAAGCCGGCGAAGATGTCGGCGAGGCTCGACGGCACGACGAGCTTGGTGAAGATCTGCGGCTTTCGTGCACCGAGAGTCCGCAGGAGGTTGATCTGGTCCGGGTCGACGCCGAGCGCGCCCTTGTAGGAGGTCACGAGGGCGACCACGACGACGGACAGCGTCGACATCGCGACCTTCGAGGCGAGCCCCGTGCCGAACCAGATGATGATGATCGGGGCGAGCGCGATGATCGGGATCGAGCCTACCGCAACGATGAAGGGCTGGACGACCCGCGAGACGAAGGTCGAGTACCAGAGAGAAAGACCGGCGAGCGTGCCCACGACGTTGCCGATGAGAAACCCGAGCCCCGTTTCGAGGGCGGTGACGCCCGCGTCGCGCAAGAGCGTGCCGTCGGCAAGACCCTGCCAGAGGAACCGGCCGATCGCCGAGGGCGAGCCGAACAGGAAAGACGATTGCGGGCTTTGGCGCGTCTGCCATTCCCAGGCCGCCAACAGGGCCGCGAGCAGTGTGATCTGCACGAGCAGGACGAGCGCGCCCGAGCGCAGGCGTGGACCGTCGCGCAGCGGTGCAGATGGGACAGCCCAGCTCGTCCCGGCCTCCGTTGCCGGTCCGGTCACAGCATCCGACATTTCAGGACCTCGCTGCAGCGCGGCTGATCCCACGACCTGCGCCGCCGATCGTAGTGCGTGGGATATCGAGATCGGCCCAGATCTGGCGGACGTAGTCGCCAAACCCGACGCTCTCCCGGGCCCCGATCATGTCATCGGGCGCGCAGTCGAGGTCGATCGTGTAGGAGGCCTTGACGGTGGTCGGCCGCCCGCTCAGCACGAGGACGCGGTCGGCCACCGAGACGGCTTCCTCAATGTCATGCGTGATCAGAAGCACGGATTTGCCGCCGTCGCGCACGAGCCGCACCGTGTCGGCCTCGATCAGCAGCTTCGTCTGGAAGTCGAGCGCCGCGAAGGGCTCGTCGAACAGCAGGACGTCCGGATCGTTGATCAGTGTGCGTGCGAGGGCCACGCGCTGGCGCATGCCGCCGGATAGGGTCGCGGGATAGGCACCGGCGAACCCGTGCAGACCGAGCTGGTCAAGGAGCGCGCGTGCCCGCTCATCCGCTAACCCACGGGGCATCCCGCGCAGTTCGGTCCCGAGTTTCACGTTGTCGAGGGCCGTGCGCCAGGGCAGCAGGAGATCCTTCTGCAGCATGTAGCCGATCCCGCTCGGCGGCCGACCACGTCGGTCGAGGGGCAAGCCATTCCAGAGGATGCGCCCGGCATCCACCGGTGTCAGACCGCAGACGGCATTGAGGAGCGTGGTCTTCCCGCAGCCAGAGGGCCCGACAATCGCGACGATCTCCCGGCGAGCGAGCGCGAAGGTGAGATCGCCGACGACGGGCAGGACGTGACTGCCCGTCCGATACGCCTTGGCGAGGCGCTCGACGGCGAGAGGAGGCGTGGGGTTGGTCGCGGCGTGCAGGAGGCCTTCGGACACAGGGCACCAGTCAACCGGCGCGCTTCGCGGCCTTGTCGGCAAACGTATTGTCGACGATCTGATCGAAAGAGAGCGTGCCCTTGATATTTCCAAGATACTTTTGCATGTCCATTAGGCTTTCCCAGGCGTCCTTCTCCGTCACGACGCTGGAGGCTGGGATCTTGTACTTCAGCTCGGCATCGATTGCCGCGTCCACTACATCCTCAGGCAGGTCCGGAAACTCCAGCCGCGCGACCTTCTTGGCGTAGTCGGGATCGCTGTAGGTCCTGCGCCCAGCCTCCTCAAAGGCCGTCACTAGGGCCTGGACGGTCGTGGGATCCTTCTGCATGGTTGTGGGTAGGACCATGATCCCGGTGTTGCAGAAGGGCCCGACATAGTTCGAGAAATCGAACACGATCTTGGCGCCCTGCGCCACGGCCTGCGCCACGCCGGGCTGGAAGGCGACCGCGATATCGGCCGCGCCCGCGAGCATGGCGGCGATCTCGGATCCGGGACTTACCGGCACGATCGTCGCGTCGACGCCGAGCTTCATCCCGTTGCTCTCGACGAGACGCTTGGTGACGCTGAAGTTGGTGTTGGGCTCCGGCGATGTGGCGATCCGCTTGCCCTTGAAGCCCTTCGGATCGGTGAAGGCCTCGACCGTCTTCGAGACTGCAAAGTAGTGGGCCCGCTGAACGACGGTGCCGACGACCATCCCGGGACCGCCGTTCTCGCGCGAGATCACCGCCATCGTCGGATCGCCGATGGCGAAATCTGACGAGCCGCCGAGCACGGCCGCGAAGGTCTGCGTGTCGCCGCCGGCAGCACTCACCTGCATGTCGAGGCCGTTCTTCTCGAAGATGCCGGCGTGCATTCCGACGTAGAGATTGATGTAGCCGAGGTTGTGGACGGCCTCGCTGAAGCGGACGGTCTTGAGGCCCGCGGCGCGCGCGGCCGTCGGCGCCAGCGGCGCACCGACCGCTAGGCCGGCCAGACCTTTCAGGATCGAGCGCCTACCAAGCAGTGGCGACCAGGATTGAGGCATACGAACTCCGCGAGACGCGAGGAGGCGATCGGTCGATTGCCGCAGACGTGCGATGGCGTCGGTTCACGATCGTACGATTGCCGCCGCCGGCCACTGTATGAAGCAAGTTAGCTGCCAGACCACGCGAGTGCTCCCGGCAATAGGGGGTACTCGATCTTGGATCTGCTCCGTATGCGTGGGATCCATTGCGCACGTCTGCTCGGCGGCGCTAAGGAAGCCTCACTCGCGTGGTCGATTTGCGTGGTTGTCGCGACAATCGATCGTCGGTCCTGATCGGCCCCCCACAAGGTGGTCCAAGGTTCAGGTTGGTGCGCGGTAGGCCTTGAGTTGACCCCGTTTGTGGTCCACGGCCTAAGCAAGTTCCCGGGCGGTGACAGCTTGGTTGGCGAAGGCTCGGGGCGTCAAGCCGCCCAGGGCCGTGTGGGGTCGATCTTCGTCAAAGTGGCACCTCCATTCCTCGATGCGCTCCCGGGCATCGGCCAGCGACAGGAACCACGAGGCGTTCAGGCATTCCGCCCGTAGGCGGCCGTTGAACGACTCGTTTGTGGCCGTTGTCGGTTGGCTTGCCCGGTCGTGAGAAGTCGATCTCGGCCCGTTCAGGTACGCCCACTGGTCGAGCGTGCGCCCGGCAAACTCCGGCCCATTGTCGACCCGCAGGCTCTTGGGCCGCCCCCGCAGCCTGACCGAGGCGTCCAGAGCCTCGGTTACCTGGAAGGCGCGGAAGTTGGCTCTCGGCGTGAGTGAGAGCGCCTCTCGCGTATGGCAACCGACCACCGTCAGGATCCGGAACGGACGTCCGTCGAAGGTGCGGTCGGACATGAAGTCCATCGCCCAGACCTCGTTGGGTCCGCCGATGGCCGGCCGGCCTTGCCGGTAGCGCCGAGCCCGCTTGCGTTTGGGCCAGCCGGCGGTAGCCGTAGCGCACCCGCGCGGCAGCCAGCTCCTTCAGCCGCACCCGCAGCACCACCTACGGGTCCGAGCGCTTCCTGTAACGCTGGGGCGAGCGACCGAGTCCGGTGGCCTGGCAGGCCCGACGCTCGCTGATGCGGTAGGCCGCCTTAAGGTGGCCGGCGACCTCACGGCGAGCGGCGGGCCTTACCACTTTCGCTTGAGCACATCCTGCAACATGGAGCGGTCCAGCGTCAGATCGGCGACCAGCCTCTTCAGCTTACTGTTCTCGTCCTCTAATTGCTTGAGCCGGCGGATCTCCGGCACGCCCATGCCGACGAACTGCTTCTTCCAGCGGTAAAACGGCGGCTCGGACACGCCCATCTTACGGCAGACCTCATCCACCGTCGCACCGTTCTCCGCCTGCCGCAGGGCGAAGGCGATCTGTTCGTTCGTGAAGCGTTGGCGAGGCATGGCATCCACCCTCCTTCAAGGTTCAGGATGCCCGAAACACTTGCGTTCAGCGCGGACCGGTTTGCTGGGTCAGGGTCACCCGAATTCCGCACGCGGGATAAGCACGAGAACTCTGGACCGTCACCTCATCGTCACGCGGCCAATTTAATCCCCGATCGGCGAAATAAATTCTCAAGGTGTTCATGTCCGACGCAATCCTGGCACCGACCGGTACGGTTGGACATGTGACGGCCGGTAAACCCAAGCTCGATCATGGCATCCATCCCGGTGGCGTGATCGCCTTCCTGCTCGCGCTCGTCGCAGGGCTCGGCTACGCGGTGTTCAGCCTGATCGCCGACATGAACGCCGTCCACCAAGAGCCCCTCGCACTAGGCGCCTTCGCTCTCCTTGGCCTCGCTCTGCTGATCGCCCTGGCCTTCGAGTTCGTGAACGGATTCCACGACACCGCCAACGCGGTGGCCACCGTGATCTACACCCACTCAATGCCGCCCCTGGTGGCGGTGATCTGGTCCGGGACTTTCAACTTCCTGGGCGTTCTGCTGTCCTCAGGCGCCGTCGCCTACGCCATCGTCACCCTGCTGCCGGTGGAACTGATCCTGCAGGTCGGCTCTGGCGCCGGATACGCGATGATCTTCTCCCTGCTCATCGCCGCCATCCTCTGGAACCTCGGAACCTGGGCTCTCGGACTACCGAACTCCTCATCGCACGCGCTGATCGGCTCGGTGCTCGGCGTCGGTCTCGCCAACCAATTGATGGGCGGCCAGGACGGCACCTCTGGGGTCGACTGGACGCAGGCGCTCGGCGTGTTCAAGGCACTCGCTTTCAGCCCGATCTGCGGCTTCGTGGCTGCCGCCTTACTGCTCCTCGCACTCAAGTTCACCGTGCGACGCAAGGACCTGTACGAGGCGCCCAAGGGCGAGGCGCCACCTCCGCTGTGGATCCGCGGCCTCCTAATCCTGACCTGCACGCTGGTGTCGTTCTTCCACGGCGGCAACGACGGTCAGAAGGGCATGGGCCTGATCATGCTGATCCTGATCGGCGCTGCCCCCACCGCGTACGCCCTGAACCGGACCATGAACGCCGACGCGACCCCGGCCTTCGTCCAGACCTCCGAGGCCGCCAGCAAGGTGTTCTCGACCTACGCCGACGGGGCGGCACGTCCCGACGCCGCCCAAGCCCGGAAGACCGTGGCCGAAGCGCTGAAAGCCAAGGCGCTCAACAACCCGGAGGTGTTCGGTGCTCTCTCGACGCTCTCGAGCGACATCGCGGTGTCGGTGAAGGGCTACGGCTCGCTCCAGCAAGTTCCGGCTGGCGCAACCTCGAACGTGCGCAACGACATGTACCTCGCTTCCGACGCGATCCGCCTCCTCCCGAAGTCCGGGGCCGCCCTTTCCGAGGCCGATGCCAAGACGCTGAAGGGCTACACCGAGCTCCTCAACGAAGGCACGCGCTACATCCCGAGTTGGGTGAAGGTCTGCGTCGCCCTGGCGCTCGGCCTCGGCACCATGGTCGGCTGGAAGCGCATCGTCGTCACGGTGGGCGAGAAGATCGGCAAGACCCACCTCACCTACGCCCAGGGCGCCTCGGCCGAGATCGTGGCTGCTGGGACGATCGGGCTCGCTGAACTCTATGGTCTGCCGGTCTCGACCACCCACATCCTATCGTCGGGCGTCGCCGGCACCATGGCGGCCAACGGCTCGGGCCTGCAGATGTCCACGGTGCGCAACATGGCGCTGGCCTGGGTGATGACCCTGCCGGCCGCGATCCTCATTGCTGGGACGCTGTTCTTCATCCTGCGCCACGTGTTCTGAGCCGGATGGAGGCCCGTACCGCGACACCCGCTCGCCGTCTGTGCGACGAGCCGGCGCTTCCAGGACTTCTCTGGGCGATGCGCTTCGACGAGGGTGGCCGCGGTCATCTCGTCGGCCACGGTGAGGCGCTGCCAGCCCCGGGGATTTTCGGTGAGACGTTCACCTGGCTGCACTTCAACCTGAACGACGCGCGCCTGCCGGCCGTAATCGAGGAAGGGCGTCTCGGCCCCTCGCGTCTCGCAGCCGCGGCCTTCGCCAGCGATCCGCACCAGCGCCTCATCGTCGAGGCAAGTTATATCGGCGGCGTCGTGGCCGATCTCGTCCGAAAGGCCGGTGAGAGCCCCAGGATCGACGCCGGCGGGCGCCTGCATTTCGTCATGGGCCCGCGCCTCCTGGCGAGCGGCCGACGACATCCCGTCCTCGGACCGGACCTCGCTCGTGACGCCGCCGTGGAAGGTCGCGGCATCCTGGCCCCGATCCATCTGCTCGATGTCATCGTCGACCGGGTCGTGACATCGATGGCCGATACCGGTGCTCACCTGGCCGACGAGCTCGACGAGATCGAGGACCACATCCTCGACGAGCGTGTGCGCGGCGAGCGACGGCGGCTCGGGCCGATCCGCCGGGACGCGGTCCGGCTGCACCGGCAGTTGCTGGGACTGCGCGCTGTGTTCCATCGCCTGGAGACCGCTTCGGCCGACGAAGAGGTCCCGGATGCGGCCATCGCCGCGGCCACCCGGATCGCGCAGCGGCTCGACGCGCTTGATCGCGACATGGTCCTGCTCGCGGACCGCAGCCGTCTGATGCAGGAGGAACTGTCCTCCTATCTCGCGCAGGCCTCGAACCGGCAGCTCTACATGCTGTCGGTGCTCACCGCGCTGTTCCTGCCGCCGACGCTCGTGACCGGGCTGTTCGGCATGAACACCAAGGGCCTGCCGCTCACGGACAACGAAACCGGCTCCACCGTGGCCATCGCCATCGCCTGCCTCTCGGCGGTCGTCGCCTATGCGCTAATCCGCGTCCTGGGCATCCGGCCGCCGCGAGATTGAGCCGACGAACCGTGCCCAGCTCAGTAGCGGCTGATGGCGCGAAGGCCAAACACCGTGGCGTTGCGCACTCGATTGCCGTCGGGATCGCGGGGGTTGGCGATTCCGCCTCCCGGGTGGACGACGTACTGCACAGTCGGCTGCAGCGCGATGCCGGGAGCGAGCACGGCCTGATACGTCGCCTCTAACAGAAGCTCGGTACTGCGCCGGGGGGTGGGTGCCGAACTTTGGAGCGCGGCAATCGCATCGAGCCGCCTCGCCGTTGGGGAGATGTGCGTGACGCCGAGGCCGAAACCAAGGGTGTCGTCCGAGCGCCCGGGGAATAGGCCGCGATAGGCGATGCCGGCGTCGAGGTAGAAGTCTACGAGGTTGCGGTCGGCAGGAGAGGCCGAGGCCCTCAGGAACACGCTGGCACCGTCGTTGGGATCGTTCGGCTCCTGATAGATCGTCTGGTCGATCACACCGTAGACGCCAGAATCACCGGAGACCCGTCGGCCGAGTCCGCTCACCGGGTCTGGCATGATTGCATCGACGCGACCGAACCGGTGCCAGCCCCCGAATGTCACGGTGCCGGGCAGGCCCGTGTCGCCGGGATGGGCGTTGTAGGCGTAGGAGACCTCGGCGATGGCCAGCGGCGGATCGGAGACCGGAAAGCGGACGCCGTTCGGATTGCGCCGTTGCGGGTCGACCCCCGAGCGTGGGTTGCCTCCACCGGGCGTCCCGTCGATCAGACTGGCCTGAAACGAGAGCTCACGGGTCGGCACGTATTTCAGGCGAACGGTCGGCGCCGAGAGCGGGTAGGCCGGCCCTCCGTCGGTCATGTTCGCGGCGAAGATTGCCGGCCAGCCGAAGGTGCCGTTGGTGAATAGGATGCTGGTCTGGCTGACCATGTACTCGGTGTCGGCGGAGAGCTGGCCGACCCGGAGAAACAGCCGGTCGTCGAACAGGCTCTGCTCCAGCCAAAGTTCGGACAGGCGCGAGGCGGGCAGGGCCTCGATCTCGCTGATGGTCATGAGGTTGCCGACGCGCGAGCGAGAGGTGCCGCTGCCCTGGATCTGGTAGACCGTGCCGTGGGCCGTGGCCCCCTTCCATCCAGCCAGGGTGTCGAGATCCACGTCGACGTCGAGGTCAAGCAGCGTCAGGCCCGTGGAGCCGCGCCGCAGTCCGCCACGAACATCGCGGTAGGTCTCCGCCACCGTGATCAGTCCGAAGGTGATCCCGTGTCGCTCTAGGAATGCGCGGTATCCGCCCGGGTCGCCGGCGGGCCCGAGCAATGGCTGGAACGAGGTCGTCACCTCCGCCGCCCGGCCGGCCGAGAAGACGGGCTGGGCAACCGAGGTCTGCGGATCGCCGCCCGCGCCGGAGGGCGAGCCGATGGTGATGCCTTCAGCTGCAAGCCGTGCAGCCGTGGCTTGTTCCTCGCGTCCCTCGGTCTGGGCCGCGCCTAGGTTTGGGGGCAGCCAGAGGGCAAGCGCAACGACGGCAAAGATGGTGGTGCGGCGGGAGGAACGCACCTCGATCTCCGATCCGGTTGGAAGGCTGAGCATCGACACAGCTTCATCACCGTTCCACGACACGCAGGTTTCTGAAACAATTTACGGCTTCGCGTCGGCATTTATGAGCGTTCATGCCTTCGTCACGGCACGGGCCTAGGAGAGCCGCCTCGCCGCCCTGGCGCCGTCAACCAGCCCTGACCATGCCGAAGCACCTCTGCATCGATCCGCACGACCCCTACGCCCAGGATGAGGTCATGGTAGAGTTCGAGCGGGATGGAACGGGTTTCCGCCTCGTCGCAGTTGTAGACGAACGCGACGAGGATATCCTCGCCGATCTCGTCGAGGCGCAGCAGGACGACCTACGGCGCGAGCTCGCCGACGCCGATTGCGCCCTGGCCGGCCCCATCCCGCCGCCATCTTGCCAAGACACCGGCTTGTCGCTGGCATCGCACTGATGTTTCGGGATCACCGAGACGACGAGGGGATGGACCGCATCCTCGCGGGGATGGACGACCGCGACCGTCGAATGCCGCTGTACATCACCGGCTCCCTGATCGCCTGGCGGTCGTCGAACAGGTTGGCCAAGAATTGCTGGCCTGACGGCCGACCGCCGAACGGTAGGTCCTTGAGCGTCAAAACGGGCGGACGTCGACTAACGCTTGATGCGCCTTGGCGGCCGAGGCCAGCAGCTTCCTTGTCCGTGCCTCGATGTCCCCCGTGGTCACACCCGCCGCGAACAGCGCCGATCCGGTTCCGGCTTCGGTCCCGGTAAGTCCGTCGAGGATCTCGTGGCCGGTGGCGATCTCGTTGAGGTCGCCGCGGTCGTCCTTCAAGTCTTCACAGGCGGGCGGGAATGATTTGTGACGCTTGGCGGCCTTCTTGCCGGCGTTAAAGGCCGGCAAAGAACTGGGTGCCGTAGCGCAGCTTCTTGGCTGCAGGCCAGGGCCTTCTTCCCAACCATCACAGACCTTCATACGGACTATCTGCAACGGCAGTATCTAGATGTAAGCAGCCTGTCCGAAGTAGGGGGCCCAATGGCATCTATGCCCCCATACCGGGTGCCTGGAGGGCTGCCACATGGAAGAATGCTCCAAATTTTGGAAAGCCTCTGCTTTTTCACACAGCCTCGGTGGCAAGCGGAAGTCGGCACGAAGTCCGGAAGCAGACCTTCGGCTCCGCGTCCACCTCACGCCCTCACGAAGGCGAGGAGGTCGGTGTTGAGTACGTCCGCATTGATCGTCAGCATGCCATGGCCATAGCCGGGATAAGTCTTCAGCGTGCCATTGCGCAGCAGCTTGACCGACTTCGGCGCCGCCGCGATGATCGGCACGATCTGATCATCCTCGCCGTGCAGCACCAGCGTCGGAACGCCGATCACCTTCAAATTCTCTGTCTGATCGGTCTCTGAGAACGCCTTTATACCTTCGTAGTGCGCCAAGGCAGAGCCCATCATGGCTTGCCGCCACCAGTTCTGGATCACGCCCTGCTGGACCTGAGCGCCATCGCGGTTGAAGCCGTAGAACGGTCCCGATGGGACGTCGAGGAAGAACAGGGCGCGGTTGCCCGCGAGCGCTTGGCGGAAGCCGTCGAATACTTCGATCGGCAGTCCTTCCGGGTTCGCTGCGGTCTTCAGCATCAATGGGGGCACGGCGCTCACCAGCACCGCCTTGGCCACGCGACCCTGAGGCTCGCCGTATCGCGCGACGTAGCGTGTGGCCTCGCCACCGCCAGTGGAGTGGCCGATGTGGACGGCGTTCCTGAGATCAAGATGCTCGACCACAGCGGCGGCGTCGGCCGCGTAGTGGTCCATGTCGTGCCCGTCCGAGGCCTGCGCCGAGCGGCCGTGGCCGCGGCGGTCGTGGGCAACGACACGATAGCCGTGCTTGAGGAAGAACAACATCTGTGTGTCCCAGTCGTCGGCGGAGAGCGGCCAGCCGTGATGGAACATGATCGGCTGCGCGTCCTTCGGACCCTAGTCTTTGTAGAAGATCTCGAAGCCGTCTTGGGTTGTGATCGTGGCCATGACGCTTCTCCTCAATCCAAAATAGTTCTCAAACACCCTCATAGACTAAACGGGTGAAGAGCGCTGGACTGATGACGGACCGGTACCATTTCGCGTCGTGCGCTGCGGTCGGGTGGGCCGCGACAGTCGCCTCTAAGGATAGGCCTCGCCTCTTCAAGCCGGCGACGTTCGCACGCACGTCCACCAACATGTCATGGAAGTCGCGCAGCTGTGCGCGAGTACCGACAGGCGCTCCATGGCCAGGGATGACGATAGTCTGGTCTGTCGTCGCGGCTATGTTCGCTTCAGCTGCAGCGATCGTCCCGTCGATGTTGCCACCCGTGGAGTAATCGATGAACGGGTAGATGCCGTTCCAGAACGTGTCGCCCGTGTGCAGGATGTCGGCCTCGACGAAGCGGACGGAGATATCGCTGTCCGTGTGTGCGGAGCCGTAATGCTTCAGCATCAGCGTGCTGCCGTTCAGCTTGGTCTCGTGCTCGGACGAAAACACCTGCGTCGGCAGCGCGTTGGGCGGTGCCGCGGGGAAGTCATGGTCCCAGTCGTCCACGCGCTGCGCGGCCGCGAGGTGCTTGCGGGTCTTCTCGTGGGCGAGGATCTCCGCCCCTTCCGCGTTCAGCCAAGCGTTGCCGTCCGCGTGATCAAAGTGCCAATGTGTGTTGATGAGATGGGTGATCGGCGCGTCGCCGAGGTCGTTCAGCGCCGTCAGCATCTGGGCGCGCGACACGCCGATCCCGGCGTCCACCAGCAGCTTCCCGTCCGGCCCGGTCAGAACCGCGACGTTGCCGCCAGACCCCTCCAGCACGGCGACACCCCCGCGCAGCCTATGGGCTGTGATCGGCGAGCGGGTGGCTTCGAACATAATCGTGTCCACAATGCCGCGCGCCTGCGCGAACGCAGAGCGGGGTGAGAGCCAGCCGCTCGCCGTCGGCAGAGCAGAGGCGGACAGACAGCAGAGGCAGAAGCCGCGGCGTGATAGGGAGAACGTTTGTCTCGCGGCGCCGGACGCAGGTTCACGGGCGGTCATAGTCTGTGCTCCGAAGGTCAGGTTGTGGGGGGCCTCACATCAGGCAATCGTTCCGCTCCGGAGAGCTTCCGCACTGCCTCGCATCGCCAAAACGAGCGCCGCGCACGAGCGGCGCTCGCGGGTCCTAGGTTCGGGATGCGGTCGCGAGGGTAGCGCCCAGGCTGGCACGATCCACCGAGGTCTGAACCGTGTGTTCGAGTACGGCGCGGGCCCCGTCGGCCACCACGAGCCAAGCTCCAGCCATCAGAACGATGTCCTTCAGCACGAGGCGCCCCCCGCCGGACAGGTACGGGAAGCCGTGCTGCGCATCGCCCAGCGCCGCCACCCAGGCTTCGGGCGTCGTCACCAGGAACGACAGCGTGACCACCGGCGTCAGGAAGGCGAGCGCCGCGCCTACGAGACCCCAGCGGCGCGAGACCAGCCCGACGAGGACCAGAAGGCCGATGGCGATCTCGACGCTCCCGAGGCCGTTCGAGAACGCGTAGGTGTCGTTCGCCGCCTGCCAAGCGCGCTCGGCGAGCTTGAGTTCGCCCTCGTGGGTGAGGTGCTGCGCGTACTGGTCGGGGTGCCTGTAGAAAAACGACATCAGCGGGCTGTTGGCCACGAACGGGGTGATGCTGTCGGCCTCGTAGGGAGCGAACTTCAACCCCCCGATCCAGATGAAGATGGTGGCGATGGCGACCCGCACGGCGTCCAGGCCGATGCGGTTGGATCTTTGCCCCGAGACGATCCCGAGCACCTGACGGATCTGCGTGTTCATGACGTGGCTCCTTGGTTCAAAAGGTCGGATGCTTGCCAAATTGGCGGCGTTCGACCTTCATGGACGCGGGTCGGGCGCTGCCGTTCACGGCTGGGATTGGGTGCGGACATGACCGCCTGCTTCGATGCCGCAAAGATGATCGCTGGCGCCGGGTCTCGCGATGCCGGCCCGGCGCAGGATGATGACCGCGCGGATCAAGCGCGCCGCGGAGGGGCGCCATGGCGGAGCGGATGACGGATGACACCCTGAGCGGGCTCGCGCCGCTCCTGCGTGTGCGCCCCGTGCTCGATGATGTGTGCCGCCTGGGCGGGGCTTGGACGTCCCCGCACGAACCCGAGCCGAACGGCCACGCCTACTTCCACATCGTCACGCAGGGCTGCGCGCTGCTCGACCGCCACGGGACCGGCGTGCTGCGGCTCGAAGCGGGTGACGTCCTGCTCCTGCCGCACGGCGACGCTCATACCACGCGCGCGGTTGAGAGTGCCGGGCATGCGCAGTCCGTGACCACGGTCCGGCGGATCGGCGAATTGCGGCTGAAGACGACCGTTGGGGTCGAGCCAGACGTCGAGCTGGTATGCGGCCGGCTGAGCTTCGAAGGTGCGCCCCAGAGCCTGATCTTGGCGGCGCTGCCCGACACGATCGTGCTGCGGGTCGGCCTGCAGCCTCTGGCCAGCCGATACAGCCCCCTCGTCGCCGGCATCCGCTCGGAGCTGACCGATATCCGCCCCGGATCGATCGCAATCGCGAGCGATCTCGCTAGCGCGCTGTTCATCATGCTGCTGCGCGCCCACCTCGAAGCCTCCGCGTCGGCCGAGGGCCTGCTCCGGCTCATCGGGCAGCGCGTGACGGCGCAGGCGGTGCTCGCGATGGTGCGCGATCCGGTGCGCGCCTGGACGCTGGACGAGCTGTCCTCGATCGCCGCCGCCTCACGGGCGAGCTTGGTGCGCGCCTTCCGCAAGGCGGTGGACATGGCGCCGCTGGAATTCCTCGCCGACCTGCGGCTCGGGCTAGCCCGCCACCGCCTGCGGACAGACACCAGCTCGCTCGACCAGATCGCGGTCGACGTGGGCTATCAGTCCCAAGCCGCGCTCAGCCGCGCGTTCTTGCGCAAGTACGGCGTCCGTCCGGGCAGCCTGCGTCGGGATGCGGGCGCGCGGATCACGCAGGCGGACAGCTCACAGGCCGGTTGATCCGGCCGGTCATCGGATCGCGCCGGGCCGGCATCAACGGGCGATGCCGCCCCGGCTACCTTCCCCGCATCGGAGGAGGCAGACATGACCGCGATCAGGCGCAACGACAGGTTCACGAACCAAGTGGTGGTCGTCACCGGCGGCACGAGTGGGATCGGGCTCGCAACCGCCACGGCGTTCGCGGCGGAGGGAGCTTCGGTGTTCATCACCGGCCGGCGCCAAGACGCACTCGACGCCGCGGTCGCGGTGATCGGCGGCGAGGCGACCAAGGGCGAAGTGACGGGCGTGCGGGCCGACATGAGCCGGCTCGCCGACATCGATCGGCTCTACGAGACGGTCCGGCAGAACCACGCGCAGATCGACGTCGTCTTCGCCAATGCCGGCGGGGGCAGTTTCGCCCCGCTCGGGGCGATCGACGAGGCGCACTTCGACACGATTTTCGCGACCAACGTGAAGGGCGTGCTGTTCACCGTCCAGAAGGCGCTCCCGCTCCTACGCGATGGCGCGTCCGTCGTTCTCACAGGTTCGACCACCGGCTCGGCCGGCACGCCCGCCTTCAGTGTCTACAGCGCGACCAAGGCGGCGGTACGCAACTTCGCGCGCAGTTGGATCCTGGACCTCAAGGATAGGCACATCCGGGTCAATGTCGTAAGCCCCGGCGTGACTGACACGGCCGGGCTGACCGATTTGTTCGGTAGCGGCGAACAAGCCGAGGCGGTCAAGGCGGGGATGCTCGCAAATATCCCATCGGATCGGATTGGCCGATCGGAGGACGTTGCTGCGGCTGTCCTGTTTCTGGCCTCGGACGCGACCAGCTTCGTTAACGGTGTCGAGCTGTTCGTCGATGGGGGGATGGTCCAGATCTGATCCCCCCTCCCCTCCCCAATGCAGACGCATGAGAAGGCCAAACTTGGTCGCTCTGGAATGATGAGACACCCAGGAGCAGACCTTTTGAAAGACTGCAATGGGTCGTGAGCGGGTGCGACGGCAGTGTCTACTTCTGCCGCCGCCCGGAAGGGGACCATCGCAAATCCACTCATCACAGACTTGCATACGGACAACCTGCAACGACGGGATCTGGCCGAAAGCAGCTGGCCCGCTTCGTAGTAGGTTAAATGGAAAAGCGGACGTTCTCTACAGCGATCCGCGACAATAACGTTCGTGCAGAAAAAGGTCTGCATCGACCCCCGCTGCCAACCACAATGGGCTCTGCTCGCAGGGCTTGATGAAGCGCACCGTGCGCGTCCGGGCCGGCCTGTGGCCGGTGATGGTGGTCAGGAGCTTTTATCTGCCGATCAATGGCCGCTATGCCCTAGCTGGGGCGGCGATCGTGCACGCCCGCATGAGGAGAAATGAGCATCTCGTAAAGATCGTTCTGAGCGTCTGACGCACAGTCCCAAGCGTCGGTCCCGGACAAGCCGGTCCCTCGCGGGGCGGCCGCTTCTCGACCGGATTGCGGCGTTTCGCCGGGAGATTGCCGGAGCCCCGATGTCTAGCCGGCAAGATGTGGCGGCCGCCGTGGCGCTGATTGGTACAGGGCGCGGGGCTCTTCACGGGCGTATCCAACGCCGGTGCAGAGCGTCGAGTAGTGCGCCGCGTGAGAATCCACAATCTCGGCCGGCGGGCGCCGATGGATCAACGCGTTGCCAGATCAGAGCGCCTCGTATTCTGGATTATGGCGTTCAGCTGGGCGGCAGGATCATCGCGGTATCCGGGTCGGAGACGTCGCCCTCCTGCTGTTGATCGAGGGTGAGCTTGGCCGCGAGGTCCGGCACCTGCCCGTTCGCCAATTGCTGCGCGGCCGCGACTTCCTTGTCCCGTGCCTGCTCCGCCGTGAGCTCGCCGCGCACCACTGCCCGAGCTAAGTTCAGGCTCAGGACATTCTCGGCCTCGCTGGCGCCGTAGACGGTGAGCGTGCCTCGCGTTCGGTCCGGAATGACGCTGCCGTTGAAGGTCGCGACGGCGCTAAAGAGGTTGAGCGGAACCTTGTAGGGCAGGCTCTGCTCCAGCACGTCGCTGTGCTTGACCGGGAAGTCGTGCTCGGCTCCGACCTTGTGCACCACCGTCCGCATCCACGGCCCGTTGCGGTACCAGATCAGCAGCGTCGCCGTATGCTCCTGTGGTGCGCCGTACTTGTCAGCAACGGCCTCAGCGGCCTTGCGGGACGGCTCGGGCCAATCCTGCGCAAGGCGCTCGGCCGCCCTCGCGGGCCCCGCGGACAGCGCAAGGAAGAGAGCGAGGATGCATCGGCTGCGGTTCTGCGAAGGCATGTACTTCCCTGACGGCGCCGGGGGCAGCACGGCCTCCTGAAGCGAATGGGAATCGCTGTCACGCCGCCGCGTTGCTCCGGATCTACGCCGGGTATAGGCCGAGCACCCGAGAATGGTTCCAGGGAGACGCCCGATGGCGCAGCCGATATCGCTGGACGTAAACGGGCGCCCGGCGCCCTTGAGCGTGGACGACCCCGATACGCCGCTCCTCTACGTGCTGCGCGATGATCTCGGCCTCCACGGACCGCGCTTCGGCTGCGGGCTGGGCCAGTGCGGTGCCTGCACGGTGCATGTCGATGGGCAGGCGGTGCGCTCCTGCATCACCCCGGTCTCGAGCCTGAAGGCGGGGGCTAAGATCGTAACGCTCGAAGGGCTCGGCAGCCTGGACAAGCCGCACCCGGTGCAGGCGGCCTTCATCGCCGAGCAGGCGGCGCAATGCGGCTACTGCATCAACGGCATGATCATGCAGTCGGCCGCCCTGCTCAACGAGACGCCGAAGCCGGACGCGACTGCGATACGGCAGGCGCTCGCCCAGAATCTCTGCCGGTGCGGCACCCATCAGCGGATCGTGCGCGCCGTCCAGCGCGCCGCCGGCACGCTCTGACGGAGGTTGTTGCCATGAACGCACCCGTCTTTTCCCGCCGCAGCCTGCTTCTCCAGGGCGGCGCCCTCGTCGTGGGCTTCTCGCTGTCCGGCCGCGGCGCCAGCGCCCAGACCTTCGCGCCGGTCGCCACCAACGGATTCGCGAAGCCCGTCGCCCCGGACCGCGTCGACAGCTTCCTGGCGCTCGGCGCCGACGGTCACGCCACGATCTTCTCCGGAAAGGTCGATCTCGGCACCGGAGTCGAGACCGCCCTGACGCAGATCGCGGCCGAGGAACTCGACCTGCCGCTCAACCGCGTGACCGTTGTCCAGGGCGATACGGCGCTGACGCCGGATCAGGGACCGACCTATGGGAGCCTCTCGATCCAGAAGGGCGGCGTCGAGATCCGGCAGGCGGCGGCGACGGCCCGCGCGCGCCTCGTGCAGATGGCCAGCCAGCGCCTCGGCGTACCGGCCGACGCGCTGGTGAGCGAGAACGGCACGGTCCGCCCGAAAGCTGGTGGCCAGGGCCTCTCCTACGCCGACCTCGTGAGGGATGGGCGTCTCGACCTCAAGGTCGATCCGGCGGTCAAGACCAAGGACCCGGCGCAGTTCGCCCTCGTCGGCAAGCCGGTGGCGCGGATCGACATCCCCGAGAAGATGACCGGTCGCTTCACCTACATGCAGGATTACCGCGTGCCCGGCATGGTGCATGCGCGGGTGGTCCGTCCCCCGACCATCGGGGCGGATTTGCAGGTCGTGGACGAGGCCTCGGTCGCGGACATCCCGGGACTGATCAAGGTCGTGCGCCAGGGTAACTTCCTGGCCGTCGTCACCGAGAAGGAGTGGGCGGCCGTGAAGGCCGCCAAACAGCTGAAGGCGACGTGGTCGAATTGGCAGGGCCTGCCCGAGCAGGACAAGCTCTGGCAGCACGTGCGGGCCACGAAGGTCACCAAGGACGACGTCACGAGCAGCACGGGTGATGCCGAGGCGGCGCTCGGCCACGCGGCCCGGAAGCTCGAAGCTACCTACGACTTCGCCATCCACACCCACGGCTCGATCGGGCCGTCCTGCGCCATCGCAGAGCTGAAGGACGGGTTCCTGACCTGCTGGACGGCCTCGCAGATGACGCACGCCCTGCGCAAGCAGCTCGCGGCCATGACCGGCCTCGCGCCGGAGGCGGTGCGCTGCATCTACGTCGAGGGTTCAGGCTGCTACGGCCGCAACGGCCACGAGGACGCGGCGGGCGACGCCGCCCTTCTCGCCCACGCAGTCGGCCGCCCCGTGAGGGTCCAGTGGTCGCGCGCCGACGAGCACGGCTGGGATCCGAAGGGACCGCCGACCCTGATCGACCTGCAGGCCGGGCTCGACCCGCAGGGCAACGTCGCCGCATGGTCCTCACAGTTCCACATCCCGGAGGGAGCGGCCGGCAACGTGCCGCTGGTGGCGGCCTCACTGGCCGACCTGCCGCACGAGACCACGATGGCGCCCGGCAACATCATCGGCAACTCGGCGCTGCCCTACGCCTTCCCGAACGTGCGCACGGTCTGCCACCGGCTGGCCTCGACGCCGTTCCGGCCCTCCTGGATCCGCACCCCCGGGCGGATGCAGAACACCTACGCCAACGAGGCCTTCCTCGACGAATGCGCGGCGGCAGCCGGCGCCGACCCGCTGGAGTACCGCCTGCGCGCGCTTAAGGATCCGCGCGGCATCGAGGTGCTGAAGCGGGTTGCCGACCTCGCCAAGTGGCAGGCGCGCCCCTCGCCGGTGAAGGACGTCGCCGGCGACGTGCTGCGCGGCCGCGGGATCTCCTACGTGAAGTACGAGCTCAACCGTACCTACGTGGCCGGCGTGGCCGAGGTCGAGGTCAACCGCAGCACCGGGCAGGTGCGGGTGCCGCGCTTCTTCGTGGTCCAGGACTGCGGCCAGATCATCAATCCGGACGGCGTGCGCAACCAGCTCGACGGCAACGTCATCCAGACCGTCAGCCGGGTGCTGCTGGAGGAGGTCACCTTCGATCGCGGCGCCGTCACAAGCCTCGACTGGTCGAGTTACCCGATCCTGACCTTCCCGGACGTGCCCGAGGTCGTGATCAACCTGATCGACCGGCCGAGCGAGAAGCCGTGGGGTGCCGGCGAACCGTCTGCCGCCATCGTGCCGGCAGCGGTCTCGAACGCGATCTTCGACGCGACCGGCGTGCGCGTGCGGTCCGTGCCGTTCACCCCGGCCAAGGTGAAGGCAGCCCTGCAAGGGGCCTGAAATGCGAATGGGCAGGATCGTCGGGGCGCGGCGCCGGTCCTGCGGCGCGGGCCCGGATCGCAGTCTGCCGGACGCGCCGCGGACACCGGGTGGTGCCGCACCCGGCGCTCCGGAACGGTGGCGGGGTTCGACCCGAGGCAAGCATCAACACGTTCGAAGGCGAGACTTCCGATGCGCATACCAAACCGCAGGCCGCTGAGATGGGCCCTGACCGCGGCGCTGCTGGTCGCCGGCCTGTCGCCTTCCGCCGCACATGGTCCGAACGACCCACCGCACCGGCTGGAGTCGCTCGGCGACCTGCCGCTGGAGAGCGGCGAGACGATCCGCGACTTCGCAATCTCCTACGTTACCCACGGGACGCTGAACGCCGACAAGTCGAACGCGATCCTGATGACCACCGCGATCGGCGGCAACCATCATCGGATCGACTTCCTCATCGGTCCCGGCAAGGCCCTCGACACGGACCGGTACTTCGTCGTCGCCACCGACGCGATCGGCAACGGGCTGACCACGAGCCCGAGCAACAGCACGAGCCAGCACGGCACCGCCTTCCCGCACTTCACCATCCGCGACATGGTCGAGAGCCAGAAGCAGCTCCTGGACCGGCTCGGGATCACCCACGTCGTTGCGGTGGCGGGCGCCTCGATGGGCGGCATGCAGGCACTGCAATGGGGCGTCAGCCATCCCGGCTTCATGGACGCCTTAGTGGCGTTGACCCCGATGGCGCGCACCGCGCCCTGGTCGATCGCCGTCAACGAGGCGACCCGCAAGGCGCTGATGCTCGATCCTGCCTTCAAGGACGGCGCCTACGAAAGGCAGCCCGAGCAGGGCTGGCGGCTGCGTGCCGACATCCTGCAGGTGCTGGCTGCCCGGACCCCGGAGGCCCTACGCGGGATCGCTCCGCAGCCCCTCGACATCTTGCCTTGGATGCGCGCACAAGAGGAGGCGGTGCTCAAAGCTGGCTTCGACGCCAACGACTGGATCGCTCAGACCTGGGCCTACGACCGCCACAACATCGGCCAGACCCCCGGGTTCGGCGGCGATGTCCGGAAGGCGCTCGCCGCGATCAGGGCCCGTACGCTGATCCTCACCGGCGGCAACCTTGACCTGTACAATCCAGTCGAGGAGGCCCGCGAGGCCGGCGCCTATATTTCGCAGGCGAGCGTCGTCGCCGTGCCGTCCGTGCAGGGTCACACGACGGCCACGGCGACCAAAGCGGCGGACGTGGATTTCATGAACCGGACCGTCCAGGATTTTCTGGGCACGGCCGCGCCGCGCGGTCGTTGAGACAGCGAGAGGTCAGACGATGATCGGACAGACGGTGATCGCGATCGGCGCGGCTCTGGCGGCGCTCGCCGCCGGCCCTGCTGCGGCGCAGCAGCAGGCCGCCCCGCTGCAGGTGCCGGCCAAGTCGGTGCCGGTGCCCACCGACGTCAGCCCGCAGATGGGCAAGATCATCGGCCAGCCGCTGCGGCCGAACTGGGACATACACCCGAAGGACGGTGCGGCCTGGAAGCCCGTCGCCGAGGCCAGCGCGGGGGCGCTCAAGAAGCTCGTGCCTGGCATGATCGAGCGCCTGCACGTGAAGGTCGAACGCACGACGATCGACGGGGTGCGGGCCTTCATCGTGACCCCAGAGGTCGTCCCGCCGGAGAACCGCGACCGGGTGCTCGTCCACGTCCACGGCGGCTGCTACGTGCTCAACCCCGGCGAGGCCGGCCTGCCGGAGGCGCTGTTCATGGCCGGGTTCGGCCACTTCAAGGTGATCTCGGTCGACTACCGCATGCCGCCGGAGGCCGTCTATCCGGCCGCCCACGACGACGCCATGACGGTCTGGAGGGCCGTGACGCGGGCGACGGATCCGCGGAAGACCGCGATCTTCGGCACCTCGGCCGGCGGCGCGCTGACCCTCGCCATGGTGCTGCGGGCGAAGCAGGAGGGGCTGCCCTTACCTGCCGCCATCGCGCCGGGCACGCCGATGTCGGACACCACCAAGGTCGGCGACAGCTTCGTGACGAACGCCATGCTCGACAACGTGCTCGTCTCGCCGGACGGCTTCTGCGACGACGGTGCCAAGGTCTACGCGGACGGCCACGACCTCAAGGATCCGATGCTGTCGCCCGTCTACGGCAACTTCAAAGGTTTCCCGCCCACCATCCTGACCACCGGCACGCGAGACTTGCTGCTGTCGAACACGGTTCGCGTGCATCGCAAGCTGCGAGAGGCTGGCGTGGAGGCCTTCCTTCAAGTTGGGGAAGGCCAATCCCATGCTCACTACATTCGAGACGACACCGCGCCGGAGTCCCGAGCGGTCTTTCAAGAGATCGCGCGCTTCTTCGACAAGCATCTGGCGCGGTAGCTTCCCGCGTGGGGCGGATGGCCGCTTCTGCTTACGGGATCGTGTAACAGCCAGCTCTAAGACTGTTGTGGGCGCAAAGCGGCCGGCCGGATCCAGCCGATGACGGAATAGTTGCTCTCGGCGGTCGATGCAGCTGGCTGTACACAAGGCCTCTTTAACATGATCATATGAAAATTTGAGACGCTATAAAGAAGTCAAACGCCTCCAGGAAGCCGACTCAATTCCTCCAGCATCATCTCGAAAGCAAGCTTGCTGAACGTTTCGACAAGCCGACTTCGAGCATGATCCGGCGGAAAAAGAAGAGCAAAACGTACGGGCAAAGAGGGCACAAAAGGCCGGATCTCTATTTCTGAAACTTTCGCCTCTTCATAGGCTGCTAAAGGGTTCATCAAGCTCATACCTAGTCCGGCGGCTACTAACACACAGATTGATGCGCCCAGCCCGGCCTCGACAGAGACTATGGGTTCGACACCCGCGGCTTCGAACACCTCGTCGATCTGCGTCCGCAGCGTGCTTCCCAGGGGCGATGCGATAAACGGCGCATCATGAAAATCAGCCGGCTCCAAACGTTCAAGCGCGGCGAGCGGGTGGGCCGGGGGCAGCACGGCTACACAATCCATCGTCAAGACGTGCTCTGGCGCTGGATCGGTGGCATCACCGTAGATCATCGTGAGCGCCACGTCGCAAAAGCCGGTGGCGATCCACTCGCTCACTGCCGCGTCGTCGCCGGAATAGATCGCGATAGCCACCTCCTGATGCTCGGTCTTAAATCGGGCCACAGCCCGCGCGAGCAACCCACCAGCCAGACGTGGCATCGCGGCGACCCGCAGACGCCCGGAACCGAATGAGCGGATGCGAACCGCCGCAGCTTCTAGGCTCGACAAACCGACGAAGGCTCGCTCGACTTCGGCGGAAAAGCGCATGCCGTCGAGTGTCGGCGCGAGCCGGCCGCCGGCACGCTCAAACAAGGGAAGACCCGTTATCGCCTCGAGTTGCGCGATCAGGCGGCTCACCTGTGGTTGCGAGGTATGCAGGCGCTGAGCCGCCGCTGTCATCGAGCCGGCCGCTATGACAGCCCGGAACGCCTCGACATGCCGGAAACTCATCAGCCGCTTGCGCATATCAAATCCGAATAGACGACCGGCGAATTGGAATTGGACGACGTATGCGCCCCGCACGATAACACCATACTATCGCCTCTGCGGATCGCTCACAGGCACCCGTCTCGCTACCTTCGCACAAGCATGAGGACCGAAGCGATGTTGAAATCCTGTTTCGCACTGCTCAGCGTCGCGGTTTGGATAGGAACTGGAGTTCCGGTATCGGCCGAAGGCGAAAGTCGACTGGACAAAATTCGAATGTCTGGACGTATCAACATCGGTTTTCCCGATGCGTCGCCGCCGTTTGCCTTCCTTGACGGATCCGCCAAGCCGGTGGGCTATTCATTGGAGATATGCGAGCACGTGGCCGCGGAGCTCAAGCCCGCGCTGGGGTTAGCCAAGCTCGACGTAGGCTACGTTCCCGTCATGTCGGCGACACGGATCCCACTCATCAACAACGGCACGATCGACTTGGAATGCGGCACAGCGAGCAACCTGCCGGAGCGGCACAAGCTCGTGGCGTTCGCCCCGACAACCTTCGTCGCACAGATCGTGCTCGTGGCGCGTAAGGAGACGCCGGTCGACGTGAACGACCTCGCTTCGTTCCGTGGAAAAGCGATCTCAGCTCAGGCCGGAGGTGAGACGCAACGCGTCGTCACTCGCCTCAATGTCCGCGACAAGCTCGACATCCGGATCATGCCAGCCAAGGACACGGCGGAAACCTTCCTGCTGTTGGATAGCGGTCGCGCCGCCGGCTCAGTCAACGACGATGCGCTCGCGCACGCGACCGTGGCGGGCGCCAAGCGCCCAGGCGACTTCAAGATAGGCGTCAAGGGCCTCGAATTCGCACCCTATGGCATCCTCGAGCCCAAGGACGATCCTGACTTCAAGGCTCAGGTCGACAAAGCGGTTGTCAAGCTGATCGAGGACGGTACCGTAGCCAAACTCTATACTAAGTATTTCGAGTCCCCGATCCCGCCCAAGGGTATCAATCTCGAACTTCCGATGAGCGAGATCTTGAAGCGCGCACTCGTCAAGCCGACCGATTCCGGCGACGAAGCCGATTACCGATAGCCGGCACACCACACCATGGCCTCTTCCATATCCGTCGACTCCAGCCCCCACGCCACCGCGGTCGACCTGCGCAGCGATACCGTCACGCGGCCGACCGAGGCGATGTACGAACGCATGCGCACCGCTCCGCTCGGCGATGACGGTCTTGAGGGCGACCCGACCGTGCGCGAACTCGAGGCGACTACCGCCGCGATGCTTGGCAAAGATGCCGGCTTGTTCGTACCCACCTGCACCATGGCCAATCTCCTGGCGATCCTCGCGCAGGTACAGCGCACCGAGCAGATCCTGCTGGAAGCACAGGCTCACATGGTCACCACCGAGCGTGGGGCAGCTACCTTCACCGGGGCCTTCCTACTTGGAATCACGGGTTGCCGCGGGGCGATGGATCTCAACCGGTTAGAGGACGCTTTACGGCCTTCCGCCAGCCCGCTCCGGACGGCGATGATAGCGCTGGAGACCTCGCACAACGCGGCTGGCGGCGCGGTACCGCCCGTCTCACACATGGCGGCCGTGGCGGAGATGGCTCGCTCGCGCGGTATCCTTGTCCATCTGGACGGGGCGCGACTGTTCAATGCCGCCACCTATCTCGGGCTCGCACCGGCAAAGCTTGCGGTCCATGCCGGTACGGTGTCGCTATGTCTGTCGAAGGGCTTGAGCGCCCCGGTGGGCGCGGTTCTGACCGGTCCGGATGCCGTGATCGCCAATGCACGACGGATCCGCAAAATGATCGGCGGAACGCAGCGTCAACTCGGCATTATGGCCGCGGCTGGCCTGGAAGCAGTGACGGTGATGGGCGCGCGGCTAGTCGACGACCACGCAAGCGCCCGCCAACTCAGCGATGGGCTGAACGCGCTGCATCCCAGCATCTCTGCAAGTGTGCCGCAGACCAACATCGTTCAAGTCGATCTATCGCGCACCGGCCGAGGTAGCGAGCTTTGGGTCACCGATTTGGAGGCCGCGGGTGTGAGAGTGCGCCCGCTGGGTGAAACCCGGCTCCGGCTCGTCACCCATCGTCACATTGGGCCAGCCGAAATTGACAAAACCGTTGCATTTTTCGGATCATGCTTGAATTGTGTAAATTAAAATTTAACATTAACCCCTGGTTATTTTCTGCATAAAATTATGCTTCATAGAAGATTTAGTTTCTGAAAATCACATAACATAAATTCGCATTCGCCATATGAATTTATTATGATATTTTTTTTTAAAAAATATTCAAGGCGTCTTCTTTGTTAAGACTAATTTCGAAGGAGGAGCTTTATAACTGGCCGGTTCAGTTAGTCAGTCGACTGGCCCTGCAGAAAGTAGCATGTCCGCGTCAGAGAAGTTCGATCGAAAAGGCGGACGGGCTCCAACCGTCCCAAAATTGACTTGTTGATGGCTGGCCTGATGCTCAAAGCAGTTGTGGGTAGCGCTCCGGTCTCAACGGTGGAATGAACATGCTTTCACAGCAGGCCGCTCGAACCGCCGGTTAAGTTGGATAGGCGCAGGAGGTCTTCCATGAACGATCAAGAGATTAAACGCGCTCTCGACCAGCACTGGGCAGCCTCGGACGCGTACGATTTTGAGGAAGAGCATCAGATCTATCTCGACGACGCAGTGCTTGAATATCCTCAATCCGGCGAGCGCATCAGCGGGCGGTACAAGATCCAGGCATCTCGTACGGCGCAACCTAATAAGAAACGGTTTGATGTGAGACGGATTGTCGGCTCTGGCGATTTATGGGTGACGGAGTACGTGCTCACGTATGACGGTAAGCCGTCCTACACCGTGAGCATTATGGAGTTTCGCGACGGGAAAGTTGTTCGGGAAACGCAATATTTCGGTGACCCCTTCCCACCGGGACCGTCGCGTTCGCAGTGGGTTGAACAGATTGTTTGACTTCGAGCCCCGGACTGGCAGTGGGAGCCGCCGAGATGCGAGAGTTCGCTTTCTGGGTTCGGCGGTCGATAGCAGACCAGCAGATATCCACCCAATTGCGTCGTAGGAGGGATCGTACATCCTCGGAAGCAGCCGTAAGAATTCTATCGTTCAGGCCGTGAAGGACGGCCGGAGTAGTGTAGTTACTGACTCATTTAGATTTTCGTGCAAAACTTGCGCCTAAACCATTTTTAAGGGGCGCCAATTCCATCGGCGGCCCACCTGCGATCAGTCCTTCGCGCGATTTGCATCCGGTATGACGAACACTTCATCAGATCGGGCGTAGCCGCCATCCTTGACCTCTTCGATCAAAACCATGGTGTGTGGTCGAACGGCTTCGCTGAAGTAATCGACGAACAGGTTGGTCACCTTGTGGACGATCTCTTCCTTCTGCGCCCGGCTGAGCGCAGCCTCCGGGACCTTGATGTTAGCGAACGGCATCAGAGTTCTCCGCGGTGGGTGAACTGAACGGCGGCGTGGTAGGCGTCCCGGCCCACTGGCCTCAGCGCTGCTTCTCGCGGGCCTTACGAACGGCATCGTTCAAAATCGTCACAGCCTCGTCGAAGCGGTGCTCCGCTTCGGCGTTGCGCTGGAAGGCAACGCGCTGCACGAGGATTTCAGGCGGCGTCGGCTGGTGCTGGAACAGAGCCATGACCTCATCGATGAAGTCGGCCAACGGCAGGTAGCCTTCTTGGTTGGCTTGGCCGGGCGTCAGATCGGTCTGAACCGCCGGAGGCACCAGTTCGATCACCTCAACCCTGCCCTTCAGGACTTCGCGCAACGAAACCGTGTAGCTGTGAATGGCGGCCTTCGTCGCCGAGTAGGTCGGTGTCGCCGCCAGGGGAACGAACGCTAGTCCGGAGGACACGTTGATCAGCACGGCGTCAGGGCGCGCGAGCAGATGCTCGATCAAGGCGTCCGCAATCCGGATCGGGCCGAGCAGGTTGGTGGTTATCGTCGCCTCCGCGTCTGAGAGGTCTCGGGTCTGATCCAGCGTCTCGAAGCGCATGATCCCGGCGTTGTTGATCACCACGTTTAGGGCCGGGTGCTCGGCTACGACCCGCTGCGCGAATGCGGCGATGTCCGCGGCGTCCGAGATATCGAGCGGCAAGGCGTTGATGCCGGGGCGGCTGCTGGCGACCTGTTCCAGTGCCTCCACCCGACGCCCGGCGATGATGACGGTGTTGCCTAGATCGTGAAAGCGATGCGCAAGAGCCTCCCCGATCCCGGAGCCGCCTCCGGTGATGAGGATGGTGTTGCCTGAGATGTTCATGACGGCGACCTTCGTTGTTGTCGCCGACGAAATTATCGATCACGCTCTCCAGGCTGAAGTAGGCACCGAAAAGATTTGTACTTACCGAAAGGAGAGCGTTGGATGCGTAGGGCTGCCCCAGATCCCATCATCGAGGCCCAACGGAAGGGACCGATCCCGAAGGACGTCGATCCGACGATCGAGGTGCTGGTGAACGACATCATCGCCAAGGTGGCCGACAAGTGGACTATGCTGATCCTTGAGGCTCTGGACGAGCATGGCACCCTACGGTTCACGCAACTCGGCAAGGCGGTGGGTCGGATCAGCCAAAAGATGCTGACGCAGACGGTCCGGCAGATGGAACGGGATGGTCTCGTGCGACGCACCGTGCATCCGGTGATCCCGCCGCACGTGGATTACACGCTGACGCCATTGGGCGAGAGTTTGGGGGCGGCGTTCTGTGGTGTGTGGATCTGGGCTGAAACCCATCACGCTGAGATCAAGCACGCACGTCGGGCGTTTGCGGCGGCGGGTGAACCGTCCGATGTGTCCGCATGCATCAAGACACCGTGAAGGCAGAGGGCCGATATAAGTGGCTTGCGGACCCTGCCCTTTCGCGGAAGCGGAGGTGCTGCATCCGACCCAACCTAGCCGCCCGGACCCCTCCCGTCGCTTCTCCGAAGCGGCCGTTCGTCGGCGGCCTAGTAACTTCGTCCGACGCACTCTTTTGAGGTGTGCGCCTTCTCACCGCGTCTTTCATAGCAGGTGCCTTAGGGAGCCCAGATGAGTATCAGCATCCACGACGTCAGCGTCCCCGTCTTCGTCAACGCGCTTCGCAACATGAGCACTTGGCTCGACAAGGCGGCATCGGAGAAGCCAGAAGCCGAGCTGCTCGTCCGGCGGCTGGTTCCCGACATGAAGCCTCTGCCTGCCCAGTACCAAATGGCATCCGACAGTGCGAAGAATGCGGTGGCACGGCTGGCTGGGATCGAAGCGCCCTCGATGCCCGACGTCGAGACGACCTTCGCCGAACTCAAGGAGCGCTGTGCCAGGACGATCGCCTTCGTTGAAGGCATCGATCCGGCGGCGCTGGCCTCAAGCACGGAGCGGGAGGTGGAGCTGAAGTTCCCGAATGGCATGGGATACCGCTTCAGTGGGCAGGCCTATCTGACCGGCTTCGCGCTTCCGAACTTCTTCTTCCACGTGACAACAGCCTACGGGATCCTCCGGGGCGCTGGCGTGAGCCTCGGCAAGCCGGATTTTCTCCAGCATCTTGGCCCCCCGAATATCCACGCGGCGCAGTAGTCGTTCCGGCTCCCAAAGCCCCAGATCCGATCCGCGCGACCGGGTGAACGCGCGCATGACGCCTTCGCCTCGGCAGTTTCTGCGTCCTCGACCGAGCCTTACCGCTGCCGGTGCATTTACTCCTGTTTCCTCCTCCGAACGGGAGCCCCAAGGTCGAGCCTACAAGTGAAAGGCTCGCCTGATCGTCCATGGTCAGCAGCCCTACAATGTCGAACTGCCTCTCAGCCGACTGCGCACCTATTACCTCTGCATGTGCTGGCAGCGGGTTGGGGTGACCGAGATAGATCCTCACCACAGGCGCGCGGTCTTGGCGAAGGTTTTGCCCGCCACCATAATCCCGTCGATTATCGCACTCCCGTCTGACGCTACGCGCGCCTCCACGAGAATTTCCTTACGCGCCGTGCGATGAGCTTGGCAGGCACACCTTGCGCTCCGTACCATCGCTTGATGCCGTAGTTCACGACGCCCGTTAGACAGACGGAACGCTGGCAAGTGGTGGGGTCGGTGGGCTGACCGCCGTTCCTGGCCCGAATGCCGAGCAGAGCCCCCTGGCGCACCAGCGTGCCTGAACTCAAGTGGCCCTTGATGAACGGAACGTCACCTGTCGGAAGCTCGAACAGCACCTCGGCTGCCCGGTGGATGCCCTCGGCATCGACCGAGAGCCGAAGATAAACGGTACGCCCGGCCTCAAGCCGACAGCTCTCGCGGGCATTGAGATCGCAGCTCGGTGGCTTCGTTCCTGCGCCTGTCCCCTGGATGCGTCCGATCTCGTATGCGAGGACGCTATATTCGCGCCGGCAGCCAGCCCGACAGGCTTGCGAGGAACAGCGCCGGCCCCACCATCCAGAACCAAGACCCCGATCCTGAGGCGGCTTCTCCCCGCATCAGGGCAAGGTCGAGCCCACCCAGGCCCGCGTCGGTTGCGATGAGCGCAATGCAGGCGATGAGGGCCGCCCCCCCCGAGCGTGTGACGAGCGCCGTCGATAGACCGAAAACCGCGATAGTCTCGGCGAAGCCGTGGGGATCCGCGGCGACGTGGAAGGTCTGCCCAACCAGGGCCAGCGTGGCCGCCGCGATGGCGAGGGACAAGGTTGCCAGCCCATCCACGAGCCTGCGTATCGAGCCGGCTTGGTCGCGGGCAACGCGCCGCGATGCGAGGTAGGTGGCGGACACGGCCGCGGCGTTGGCGAGGAATAGAACGATCAGCCGAGCGGACGGCGACATCGTGGACCAGTTCGCCGTTACGAACGCGATGATGGATGGCGCTACGAGCAGGAGGATGCACAGGGCAAGGGCGGTCTGAAAATGCCGGAGACCGCGAGGCGCGAGGGCATGGGCGGCAATACGCTCAGCCTGCTCCGGCTGGATCAAACCGCGTTCTTGCCAGTCGCGAAGGTCGCGCCGCAGGCGTGCGGAATAGGACAGCGGCATGTGCGACCTTCGGATCCTGAGGCGAATCAAACAGCCCAAAATCTTACGTCATGGTCTCTGAAATCCGAATCTTTCGGCACAACCGCATCAGATGATTGTCAATTTGTGAATGAACTACCCCGTCCTGACCTGGGATGAGACCACGGACGGTCAATTCAATAGCCTTCATGAATGAGAGCGACGGAATTGCCCCTGCTTGCCTCGACGCTGAGACCCGGCGTCTTGGACAGCACGAATCCGCCGGTAGGCGCTTTAAAGCAGGCGTCTAATTGGCCATTGTCGATAGACCGAATATTGAACGTGGCCACGGAGCCTGTCGAAAATATCTGCACGAGACTTTAGCCGCCACGTTCGATAAAGTCTTCGCAGCGAGCAGTACCTCGGCCGTCGAAGCACTAACGGATCGCGATGAGCGAGAACACGGAGCGGTCCACCGCATCGGAATGGTCGGTTCCGGAACGTCGGCTTGCCGCGATCTTCGCCGCCGACATAGCTGGCTATTCCCGAGCGATGCACGCCGACGAAAGCGGCGCGATGCGGGCTCTCCAGGCCATGCGGATGATCGTCGACCGCCTTATCCTGGCGCGGCGAGGACGGATCGCCAACACGGCCGGGGACAGCGTGTTGGCCGAGTTCGCATCTGTAACGGACGCTGTGTGCTGCGCCGTGGCGATCCAGCGGGCGCTTGCCGAAGCCGACGGCGACGCAGGACAGTTTCGCCTGCGCATCGGGATCCATATCGGCGACATTATGGTGCATGCCGGCGATCTTTTCGGCGACGGCGTCAACATCGCGGCGCGCTTGCAGACGGCAGCCGATCCCGGTGCGTTGAGGCTTTCCGAGGCGGCCTATCTTCAAGTGCGCGGCCTTCCGGATATCCGCTTCATCGATCTCGGTCCGCAGCGCCTGAAGAACATCGCCCGGCCCTTGCGCGTGTATGCCGTGCCCCCACCGGATGGACAGCCATGGCGCAACGTCCAGGCACGCCGCGCCCGCGCAGCCCTTCGACCGACCCTCGGGGCGGCCGCCGTTCTGGCCGCCGCCGCAGGGCTGGCTATGGCCTGGCCTCACCTCGTCGGATCCGAGCAGTGGGAAGCACCGCGCGTGCCTGCGCGACCGAGGCTGTCGCTCGTTGTCCTGCCGCTCACAAATCAGAGTGGCGACACGGACCAGGATTATCTCGCCGAGCAGCTGGCCGAGGATCTCTCCGCCGACCTCGCCCGCGCCCCCGGCACCTTCGTGATCGCTCACGGCACGGCCCAATCTTACAAGGGGCGGCAGTCCGAACCGCGCACGATCGGTCGAGAGCTCGGCGTGCGCTACGTCGTGCAGGGCAGTTTACGGCACAGCGCCGAGCAAGTGCGTTTCGCCGTGCAACTCACGGACGTCGAGACTGGCGCCTCCCTCTGGGCGGACCACTACGACAGACCGCGTGCCGCTGTCGGCGCCACGCAGGATGTCCTCGTCACACAGGTCGGCCGCGCGCTCGGTGTTCGTCTCTTAGAAGCTGCGACACGCGCGCGCTCCGGTCAGCCGGTGGATGCGGTGGATCTGGTCATGCGCGGCCAAGCCCTGCTCAACCGGCCTTTTGCACGCGAGAATCATGCGCAGGCCCTCCCTTTATTCGAGCGGGCCCTCAAGCTCGATCCGGAGAATGTCGACGCACGACTTGGAATGGCCGAGGTGCTCGTCGATGGGGCGCTGAACGGCTGGACTACCGAACGGACTGCCGACCTCGAGGTGGCCGAGCGCGCCATTGCCTCGGTGCTGCAGGGTGATCCCACGCACCCGTTTGCGCATTACCTGCGCGGTGAGACGTTGCGCGCCCGATCCCGCTACTCGGAGGCGCTCGCCGCGTTCGACCGGGTTCTGACCCTAAATCAGAGCTTTGCGCGAGCCCACGCCTATCGCGGCCTCATCCATATTTTCCTCGGTCGGGCAGAGGAGACGGAGCGCGACATTGCGGCTGCGATCCGCCTCAGCCCAAAAGATCCTTTGCTCGGCGCTTGGCTCGCACGGGAAGGGCTGGCCAAGCTTCATCTCGGGCAGGATCAAGAGGCGATCGCACCGCTACGCCGCGCGGCGGCCGTAAACCCGCTGTTCGACTTCCCGCATCTCTATCTCGCCTGTGCCTTTGCACGGCTGGATCGGGATGCCGAAGCTCGGGCGTCCCTCGCCGAGTTTCTCAAGCTCCGGCCAGGCTACACCCTTGCCCGCTATCGAGGTCTGACCTCCACAGATCCGAATTTCCTCGCCCAACGCGAGCGCATCTACGACGGGCTCCGACGCGCGGGTTTGCCAGAGCGGTGAACGCATTCAACGAGCCCATCGAATCGGTGGGTCCAAGTCGGCAAGCAGCTGCTTTTGGCCGAAAGCAGCATGTCGGCTTTTGAAGCGACATGTCGCAAGAGCGGACGCTTTCCGACTTACTAGTGTCAACCGCTTGGACCACCGATAGTATATCCTGTAAGCCGTTATTTGGTGTCAGTCAGACACCTTCGGCGCGATGGGACAAAAGGCCGTTCGCGGGCGGTTGAACTGCACCCCGTTTTAACCGGACAGGCGGCATAGCTCACGAAAGCATAGGTGTTGGCCTATGGGTAAGGCTATGTCATCCGATCCGGCCGCCCTGCCGGGTGCACAGCGAGATCCTGATCGGCGTTCAGCGTTGTCAGCGCTGGTCCACCAGTGAGAAGATTTGCCTCGTCGAGGAGAACCAGCAGCCCGGCTCGTCAGTGTCGTTTGTGGCCCGTCGCTACGGCATCTCGCTCAGCCTGCTGTTCTTATGGAAGCGGCGCATGCTGGTGGGCGGCCATGAGGCCATGCAAGCCTACGAGGAGGTCGTCGGCACCAGCCGCGTGCGTGAGTTTGAGCGACGCGTGCGCGACATCGAATGCCTGCTTGGGCGTAAAACGATGGGAGTCGAGAACCTGAAGGAGGCGCTCGACCTCGCGCGGGCAAAAAAAACCGATCTCGCCGCTTAGCTCCAAGGGCGGTTCGCGGCGAAGGCGGTCCTGACACGCTCGGCGTGGCCCGCTCCCACCTGGTCGAGCGACTTAGTCGACCTGTTCAGCCGCGCGGCCCCGCTAGTGTTCGGACCACATCGAGCTGCGCCTTCGGAACGGTGCGGTCGTGCGAGTGCTATTTGCCATTGACGCCCGTAACCGAGAAATTATTGCGTGGCCGGCGACCACGGCGGGCGTCCTGGCCGAGATGGTCTGTGAACTGATGATCGCCCGCTGAGAGGGGACTGTCAGGAATTTCGTGTGGGGGCGGCCATAGTGGATCCGAAGGAGGTTCCCGATGGCACGACGCAAAGCACCCCACGTCCCTGACGCGATCCTGGACCAGCTCCTGGCCGGGGCCGATCCGAAGACGGCGTTCGAGTCCGACGGCTTACTGGACGCACTGAAGAAGGCCCTGGCCGAGCGTGCGCTCAACGCCGAGATGGACCACCATCTGGCGGGCGAGGAGG